>NZ_LZLL01000540.1:0-20250 GCF_001669335.1 Mycobacterium sp. 1245852.3
CCCGCGGGAGTCGGGGTTCAAAAACACCAGATCCCCTGGCTGCACGGCGGTACAGACGGCGGGGGCGGGCCTGGATCGGGGCCCGGAGCGATCAGCGACCCGCGGCAGGGGGCGCCGGCGGGTCCGGGGCGGGTGGCGCCGGCGCTGACGCCGACACGTCCTCGGATGCCGGCGATCACCACCGCGCGCCGCAGCCGGCCGAACCTGCGGTCGTGGTCAGCGACGCCAGTCGAGTCCAGGACCGGCTGGCCGAAGCGGTCCGGATCTACCGCGCCAGCCGCGGCGCGGGCATGGGCGGCCGCGAAGGTCGGCACGCGTTGTCTGAGGCTGCCTGACTAGGGCCGGGCGCTGATGGAGCCGATGGAATGGGTGGCGATCGCCCGCACGGTATGGGTGCATCGTCGCAAGGTGTACGCCGCGCTGGCGTTGCTGGCCCCGTTTGCGTGGACCGCGCTGCTGGTGATGTTCGTGGTGTTCCTCGGCGGCGGGGCGCCGCCGGCCACTGCGGGGCTGACCCCGCAGTGCCAGCACCAGCTGCAGTCCCAGGGCATCAGCCCCGACACCGGGGTGTCGTTTGGGCCGGGGCCGATCAACAACGGCAAAGCTGTCATCGCCGCCGGCCTACAGATGAAGGTGCCCGAGAAGGGCATCATCATCGGCTTGGCCGTGGGCATGGAGGAATCCGGGCTGCGCAACCTGGCCAACTCCAATGTGCCCGAGTCGCTGGGGATTCCCCACGAGGGCGTGGGACACGACCACAAGTCGGTCGGCATCATGCAGCAACAGCCATGGTGGGGCAGCCTGCGAGACCTGATGACCCCCGGCGTCGCGGCGCAAAAGTTCTTCGCCAAGCTGCTCAAAGTCGGGGGCTGGCAGAACATGGCCCCCACCGTGGCCGCCCAAACAGTCCAAGGATCGGCCTATCCCGACGCCTACGCCGCATTCGTTACCCAGGCAACGGCGTTCTACCGCCAGCACTTACACGAGGTGATGGCCAGCTCTGGTCATCCCACCCCGCCCGAATCCACCAAAGACGACAGCGGCCGCGACATCTGCGGTGTGGTGCGCGATCCGCACGCCGGCGCTCCGAGCAACCTTGGGCCCGGCACCGCGGCCGGGGTGGCCGCCGCGCGCGCCGCAGAAGCCGAGATCGGGCTGCCCTATGTGTGGGGCGGCGGGAACATCAACGGCCCCACCGGAGGCGGATTCGACTGCTCAGGTCTGGTGCTCTACGCCATCTACCAAGCCTCAGGGCATCGAATTGTGTTGCCCCACTTGACCTACGACATGGTCCACTACGGCAGCATCGTCCCGCGTACCGCCGTGCAGCCAGGGGATCTGGTGTTTTTGAACCCCGACTCCCGCGGGCCCGGTCACGTGGCCATGGTGGTCAACCCCACCACGATCGTGGAAGCCCAAGACTTCGGGATACCGGTGAAGCTCTCACCGTTTCCCTCCCGCTTCGTCGTCATCAAACGCGTCCTGTGACCAAGAAAGAAGGCAGGCTGACATGAGCATGAGCACACAGCAGCGATCCCTGCGAGCCCGATGGTGGCGCCTGCGGTGGTGGGTGTGGCGGGTCCCGCTGCGTATCCGCCTGGGCGTCATCGCCGGAATGGTGGCCGTGGCGGGACTGTGCTGGCAGTACAGCACCCACCACGGTGACGCCGGCGCCAGCGAGCGCCACCAGCAGCGGCCAGCCGCCAGCGCCACACCCGCGCCGGCGCCGGCGGCCCCGCCTGCTGATTACGGCGACAATCCTGAGGTGGGCCAGCTACCGGCACCCACCGTGGCGCCCCAGCTTGCCTCCGTCGACGCCGCGCGGGCCCTCGCCGCTCGGTTCGCCACCAATTTCGCCTCCCCCAACGACAATCACGACGACTGGTTGGCCCGCATCAGCCCCGATGTGTCCCAGCAGCTGATCGAGCAATACCGGCTCACCGACATCCGCAACGTCCCCCAGGCCGCAGTGAGTTCGCTGGACGGGCCGCTCGACGAGCTGCCCGGCGCCGTGGCGTTTCGCGCCACCTACAACGACGGGACCCAGATCGAGATCCGTCTGGCCCTGGCAGCAGACGGCTGGAAGGTCGCCAACGTCGTGCCGGTCAACTCCGACACCGCGCCGGCGCCGGCGCCGGCCACCTCGCCCCCGGGGGTGCGGTGATGGCGGCGAACAAGACAGCCCCTGGCGCCAAGGCCGACACCAGGACGGCGCCGCCGCCGCGGCCCTACGCCATCAATAACGCCGAGCTCAAACGCCCCCACGTCGCCGGCGAATCCGCAGCCGAGCAGAAGCAGGCCGCCCAGGGGTGGCGATGGATCATCCTGTCCGGGCTGGGCGTGATCGCGCTACTGACCTACACCAAGGTGTGGCCAGCAGCCCACCACCTGCTCTATTCACCCTCACCGATACGCGACTACCTGCTGCCCCCCTCGGCGAACCCGATCTACGTCGTCGCCGGAGTGGGCGTGGGCTGGTTCTGGATCTTGTTCATCGCCGCCCCAGCGATCGCCGCCGTCGCGGCCGCACTGTGGTGGGCCATGCTGGCGTGGTCCAACCACCGCGCCCGCACCGGCCATCTGGGCCACCTGCGTGCCGGACAGGCCTGGACCGGTGAGCAGTACCCCACCGTCCCGCTGATTCTGGGAGGCGCTGGTGTCACGCTGGCCCTGGCCGGGGCCCTGTTGCGCTGGGCCGGTACCGCGGCGAGCACCCTGCCTGGTCGGCTGCTGGTCGTTGCGCTGCTGGTCGCGACCGGTTACGGGTTCACCCAATTCGCCTGGTGGGCTTACCTGCGCGGCACCATCACCCGCCAAATCAACAAGATCACCTACCTTGCGTCGTTCACGCTGGGATGGACCGATGACCTGCGAGCCGGCCGCGTCAAGGTCATCCGCTGCGCCTACCCGCGCCGGCAAAAGGCGTTCCCCAAGGTGATCAAGCTGCTCTACAGCCAGCATCCCCGGGCGGTCGGCGAGGACCTCATCGCCGAAATCGCCGCGGTGCTGCGCGAGGTCACCGGCCACACCTACACCATCGAGCATGAGGCGTTGACCCGCACACTGACCGCCACCCACACCGTCACCGTCGATGACCACGACGCCGTCGACGACGCCGAAACGGTGCTCGCGCCGCTGGTCGTCTCCTGGTTTGACGCGGCAGCCCACATCGCCTCGGTGACCGTGGACAAGCCAGCCCTAGAGATCGACGAGGCCGGGAACCCCGTCGACGGACACGCAGCGGCCACCCCGGCCGACGATGTCGATGAGGACCTCGCGAAACGGGCGGCCGCCACCGGCAACGACGCCATCGCCGCGCGGATCCGCGAGTTCACCGTCGGCTTCGCCTACAACCTCAAGGTCAGCTCGGCATATCGGCGCGGAGTCATCGAAGGCATGGTCTCTGATGCGCTCGGAGGATCCTGGGAAGCCGAATGGAGCATGGCCTCGCGGCGAGTGCGATTCGTGCGCAGCCCCGGTTTGCCCACCCTGGTCGACCCGCCGCTGGACTTCCCCACGGTCACCCGCGCGACGATCCGCGCCCTGTACAAGCACACGGTCATCCCGTTCGGCGTCGACGCCTACGGCAACACCATCAGCTGGGACTTCAAACAGTCCCCGCACATGCTCATCGCCGGCCAGACCTCCTCGGGCAAGACGTCGGCGCTGATGACCGTGGCCACCCAGTGCGCGCGGCGAGGTTTCAATGTGGTCGAAATCGACCCGAAGGGCTTCGACTCCCCAGGGATGCGGGATTGGCCGAACGTGTCGCTGGTGACCGCCGGTACCGACGAGGACGGCCTGGTCGGACACACCGCCGCGCTGCGGTTCATCGCCGACACCATGCGTGATCGGCTCTCGCAGGTCAAGATCAATCCCAACCGCGCTGATGACTTCGACCCCATCATCGTGATCACCGACGAGTTCTCCAACCTGGTGGTGGCGTTGGCGGAGTTCTACGCGACCTATAAGACCAGCAAGGAAAAAGGGGCGCCGCCCACCACCAAAGACGTCGGGATCCTGCTGCGGACCGCGCGGGCAGTGGCCATCCATATGGCGATCGGCATCCAGCGTCCCGACACGATGTTCATCTCCGGTGAGGCGCGCGACAACACCGCGTTGCGGGTGGCGATGGGACGCCTGCGGTCCAAGGATGCGGCGATCATGATGTTCAACGACGCGGTCGCGGGCACTCGCATCCAACCGGGCATCAAAGGCCGCGGCACCGTGCAGCTGCCCGACGGCCGGTTCCGGGAGATGCAAGCGTTCTACACGCCGAAAATCCCAGCCACCGAGGAGCAGTGGGCGGCGTTGTCCGACCACGAACGCGCGATCCTCACCGAGCTGCGCAACGTCGACAGCTTTTGGCCGCGCCGGGTTGTCGACAGTGCGCTGCGCGGCTATGACCCCGAGGACGACGAGCAGTCACTGTCGTTCGCCGACATCCGCCAATCACCGATCGTGCTCGCCTCCGAGCGCCCCGATCTGGACCCCCTGAGTGACCAATACGTGCGACCGTTGAGCGCGGTCCGGCAGGCCACCATGGACGACGAGCATCCCGAGCTCCCGGAGGTGCACCACGGCCACGATGGGCAGGGCGCCACCGCGGCGGCGGCCGCGTCATTCGGGGCACCCGTTGACGGTTTTGACGATGACTATTTGCCGACCATCGAGGACGAATACGAGGCCGCGATCCCGGTCGCGGCCAACGAGGTCGCCCACGGTGATCTGGTGGACCTTTCCGTTGACGGTGTCGCAGACTGGAAGTACGTTCACGCCGAGCCCTACCTCACCGAAGATGCTGACGGTCTTGACCGGCTCGTGATCCCCTATCGGGACCTCGAAGACGGTCACAACGCCGCCGACATCGAGGTCGATCCCTACGAGGTGGTGCAGGCTCGCAAACTGCATATGCACTAGCGACAACGGAGGTGGGAATGGCGCCCAGGAAAAAGACCGGCAGGGCTGCCGCGGAGGCCGCGTATGCCAACCTGCTCAAAGACAACACCGCCTTAGTCGGTGATGTCGGAGAAACCTGGGATGCCTACGTGGCCCAGCTCCACGACGCTGCGGCGGCACGGGAGCGCTATGAAGACGCGCGCGCCGCAGCGGTCAAAGGTGGTGCGGTCACCAACGATCAACTCGACCAGATGGGCTACAAGAAAACCGCCAAGCTGCCCACCCCGCCGCCCAGAACCCCCGCCTCGGAGAGCTCCGCGGCGTCCAAGCCGGACGCCGCCGCGGGGCGGCCCGAACCATTTTCTGATCCACAGACCAACGGTGTATCAGCCGAGCCGGCTTTGGCCTCGGTGGGCGCCGCCAACCGAGGGGGGTACTGATGAGTGCCATCGACGCACTGGTCCAAGAATCTCAGGACCAGCACCGCCGCTACTACGAGCTGTTCGGCCACAACCCGGTGCGTGGCGATGGGCTGCGTGAGGTCGGTGAACTGAGCCGGCAATGCGCCGAGCAGGCCCGCGAAATCCGCCAACAGGTGTTGGATTCGAACTTCTCCACGGCGGTCCTCGGCTAATGGGGCCTCGCGGGGGGCCGTATGCCCAGACAACCGGCCATGACCACGTACCGCTGGACACGTTCAACGGCACCGCGAACGGCGCCGGCGGCGCCGCGGATGGCAGCGCCGACGTCAATGTCAACGGCGGCAACGCCATCGCAGGTAACTCCGCTGCCGAGGCCGCCGAAATCGCGGCGGTCCCCAATCCGCAATCACCCGAAGGCCAACGCCAGATCTTGGCGATCATCGAGAAATACCAGTCCAAAAGCGCTGGCACAGTCGAAGAATCCTCGGCCACACAGCAAGCCAACGGAGAGGATGCCGCCAACGGTGGCCACCACCACCATGGAGACGACGACAACAAGGACGACTCCAAAGGCGGCAGCGGCCTGATGGACATCTTGAGCCAATTGCTCGGCTCAGGAGGCTCAGGGCTGCAGGGGATGAACCCGCTCGGACAAGGCATGAGCCCATTCGGGCAAGGAATGGGCGGTGCTGGCGCCAACCCGTTCGGCGACCCCTACGGTGCCCAGCAGGCCGGTGCGGCCAGCCCGGCCGCCAACCCCTTCGCCGACCCGCTGGCCTCCCCTGGCGCGCCGGCAGCCACCACTGTGGGAGCCACCACAGACCCCTTCGCCAGCACCCCCTCAGGCGCCACCAACGCGACCCCGGCGGGCAGCAACCCCAACGCGGCCACCAACCCGTTCACCACCGCAGACAACCCCGGCGGCCAAGGCGGTGGCGCCGGCGGTGCGGGGGCTGTTCCGGCGACCGGCGGCGGCTCCAAGCCCGGCGCGAGCGCGACGAACACCGCGGGGGTTGATCTGGACGCATTCTCCGGCGGTGATGGCGGCGCAGTTCCCGCTGACCCGTCCACCAGCGGTACGGGCAGCAAGTAGCCCGGGCAAACACACAGGTCATGGTGTCCACCGCGGTCAGCAGCGTCCCGGTCACCTCACGGTGGTACGGGCAAAGCCGAGCGCGCGACGTCGCGCGGCGCCTGGAATCGCTGTCGGGGCTCTCGCCGGCACCAGGGCCCGCCGGGGTGATCACCGCCCGCCGCGACGAACTGACGGTGACGTTCGTCGAAGGGCTCAAGGCCCCCCTGCCCCAGCCGTGGCAGCCCGCCGGACGAGAAGCCCAAATCGGTTGGGAAGCCATCGATCCCGGACACCCGCCCGACCCTGAGCATCCGGTCTACCTGGTGGTGTTCGGCACCACCGACGACGGTGGGCTGGTGGGGCTGAACCTGGCCGCATTTCCCCGCATTCGCGTCGAAGGGGATCCCGACACCGCTGCCGCATTGATCCGCCGTTGGGTGCTGGAACTGATGGCCACCCATCCCGCCATTAGCATCGGCGTGACCGACGATGTGTGGAAAGGACCATGGACCACCCGGGTGCAACCTGTGGCGCCCGGGCGTGTACCCGGCGTCGACGTGTTGGTGTGTGGTCCCGGCCTGACCTATGCCGAACGCGCCCAAATCGTGGCCGCCTCAACCAGCCCGATCCTGATTGACCTCGGCCAAGACGCGGCGATGTCGAGCACCTGGGTGATCAGCTGTGGTCCCGATCGGCTCGGGCAGATCAGTCGCGGCGCCTCATCGCGGCCGCTGACGGCCACACTGATCGTTCCCAGCGCCGAAGTCGTTGACCGCTGCGCCGAACTGCTAACCGACCAGCCCGAGCAGCCGATCGCCACCCCTGAAGCAGTGGAAGCCGAGCGCAGCCTCGATGCCGACGCAGCGCATGACGATGACTCGGCCGTCGACGCCACCGGCCCCGACGCCGAGTTCGCTTTCCTCGACGACGACAGCGCGGCCGCGGAGGCTCCAGACCTCGAGCACAGCCAGCCCGAACCCGCGCCCAGCGACGAGGAGCCGATCGACTTCTTCGCACCCATGAGCGCACCCTCGGCGCCGGCGGCGTCGCCGCCTCTGGTCGCCGACCACCCCTACGACAGCGAAATTGACCAGCGCACCCCCTGGCCGGCACCGGCCGACGAGCTCCACTCCCCTGGCCCGGCCCTATGCGCCGCACAGGCCGCCCCGCCAGCCCCTGCACGCCCGGTCGCCGAGACGGCCGAAACCCGGCCACAGCCCGATGGGCCAACGCCGGTCATCGCGCCGATATGGAACCGCATCCTGGGCCAGGTCGTGCTCCAACCGCCGCACAGCACCCAAGAGCCCGGGCCGCGGGAAAAGCGGCTCAACGAACTCACCGTGTTCCTTCAGCACCGCCCCTGGGCCAGCGCCACTGACATCATCGGCTGCGTCTACGGTGGGGCCGCCTCGGAGAAAACGGTGACTCAACAGCTCTCACTGCTGCGCGCACGGCTGGGAGTCGTGCGCCCCGGTGGGCCTAAAGCGTTGCCGCCCATGAGCGATGGTGGCTACCACCTCGACAACGCGGTGCGCTCAGACTGGATGGAATTCGAGCGGCTGGTTGAAATCCTCGTCGAGACCACCCCTACCCCGAACCTGATCGGCGCGATGGATCTGGTCACCGGGCCGCCGCTGAGCAGAATCCCGCCGAAAGAATGGGCCTGGACCAAAGACTTGCGCGAAGAGTTACGGGATCGAGTGCCCGCGGCTGCGGTGGCATTGGCGCGCCGGCACCACGAAGCCAAGCGGTTCGGCGCCGCGGTGGAAATCGCGCGCAAAGGCTTGTGGTATGACAACGTTCGACAGGACCTATGGCAGGTCGCGCTGTCGGCGGCTCTCGACGGCCACGACAAGGACGCTTTCCGCGCGCTGCGTGGACAGTTCCTTGCCACCGTCACCGGCCCCGATAGGGATCCGGCGGTCTTCGACCTCACTCGACAGGCAGGATAGGGCCCCCATGCATTCCATCACTGTGACGCAATTCAAGGACGACGACGACGACGAGGTCATCACCACTGCCGAGACCGACCCGGCCGCCTTGTCGGTGTCGGTGTGCACCACCGGCGCGATCGTCGATGTCGACGCCGCCGTCACGGCGCTGCGTCCACTGGGCATCGAGGGATTTACCGAGTTGTTCCTCACCTGCGCACAGGCGGCGTTCGCCCACCGCTACGACCCACTGTTGCCCGAGTAGCGGCAGGGGCATCATGGGCTTGGATATCGACACCAGCGGACTGCGCCACGCCGGCGAACTGGTTCACGCCGCCGGTGAGGCCTTACACCAGCAGTTGGAATCAGACGTGCCGCCCTGCGGGGACGACGAAGTGTCCAAAGCGCTGATGGACAACCTCAACGCCTGGCAACGCTGGCTGGTGCAGCACATCAAAGCCGGTGCCCAGCAAGCGTTTAGCGCCGCGGCCGGTATTCACAGCACAGCCAGCGGCTTCGACACCCAAGACACCGCGGCCGCGGCGGCCTACGGCGGCGCAGGTGGCCACGCACCAGCGGCCACGCCGGCCGCCGCCCACAGCGGGCCAGGCGCGGCGGGCGCAGCGCCTGCTGGGCCGCCGGCCACCTCGCCCGTGCCTGACATCAGCGGCCGCGACGGTGAGAAGCTCGCCTTGGCGCTGCACTCCGGCGCCGGCCCCGCGCCGGCGCTGGCCAAGGCCGCGCAGTGGGAAGGCGTGGCTACCCAAGCAGTGACCGCCCATACCGCGCTCACCGGGGCCAGAACCCAACTACTCGCCTCAGGTCACGCCGCGATGAGCTCACCGCTGTTGACCCGGCTGGACCGAGCCATCGGCTGGACGCAACAGGTCGCCACGCACGCCAGCGCACTAGCCAACGGCTACAGCACCGCCGCCGGCGCCCACACCACCGCCACCACAGCAGTCGGCCACCCCACCGTGTGGCGCACGACCAAAACGAACTTGGCCGAGGCGCGCGCGGACCCGTTCGGGGCGCCTCGAGCGCAGGCCTACCAAACCCAATTGACCGGGATGCAGCACACCGCCCGAGTCACCTTGACCGGCTATACCACCACAGGCAAAGCGGCCGGCACACCGCCGGGCACACTTCCCCCCGGTCCTGGATTGGCCCCCAACACGCCAAACGCTCCCGGCTCACCCACGCCGAACACCGGTGACAAACCCGGCCAAACCGATCAGCAAGACGATCCCCCAACGCCGAAGTCGGGTGATGGCAGCCCCCAGACATCCAAATCGTCGGCGTCCGGGGAAGGATCGGGTTTCCAAGACATGCTGGGCTCCCTGATGGGCGCGCTCGGACCGCTGATGCAGTCGTTTGGCCAAGGCAACCCCTTACAGTCGCTGGGCCAACTCGGCCAGCAACTCAGCCAGCAGGCCGGCAATCTGGCCAAGGCCACCAAACCACCGATCAAGCCCGCCGCGCTGACTCATGCGCACCCGGCAGGAGGCGGAGCCCACAAGGGAGGGGGCGGTGGCAGCCCGATCAAACCTGCCCCTCTGGGCGGAGTCCACTCGGCCGGGCTGACCGGAACCCCGGCCTCCTCGCCGCCTACCGGGCCGAGCAAGGCGGCGGCCAGCCCCGCCGCCGCGAGCTCGAGCGGGTCAGGCGGCATGGGCATGATGCCGATGGGACGCCACGGTGAGGGCACAGAGTCCAAGAAGGTGCACAGCTACGAGCAGCCGATACCCGAGGTCGACTCCGAAGGGCGGCCCGGAGTTGTCGGCGCTGCCGAAAAAGCCGAGCCCGTGGTCAAACCCGACGCGCACAACGCAGTCAAGGCGCGCATCGCTGCCCGCAAGAAAGAAACCTCGACCCGCGGCGACACCTAGCGGTGGCTGATCTTGCGCCCCCGGCTGTCGCACTTTTGTGCCACGCTGATGGCATGACCGATCGGCCGGTGCGGCCCGCCGCACACCACAGCGCGACCCCCTCGGGGATAGCACCCGCGTCGGCACACTCGCTCTGCGATCCCACCAGCCCACCAGTGTTAGGCGACATCGTCTGATGGACATTCCCCTGCACCCCGCCGTGTCCGCCGAAATGGCGCGCGGCCGGCAATTCCTCGAACGAATCCGAGCGGCACGCCGAAACCTCGAACAGCTACGGGTCACGGTGAGCTGCCCCGACGGCGACAACACGCTTGTCTTCGACGGTGACGGCATGATCGTCGAGGCGTCGTTCGCCGAGGACCTGTTTGACCGCTACCCCGGCGACAAGCTCAGTGAACTGCTGCTGGCCATGTCGGAGGAAGGATTTTCCCAAGTGTCACAACACGTCAGCGCCCAAGTCGCCGCGGTCGTGGAGCAGCGATGACAAGCAGCGACGCGCTGGACCTCTTCTTGAGCAGCTGCGCAGCCCTGGGCGCGGAAGTGTACGGACGCCGGCAGGTGCCCGATAAGCGCGCTGCGCGCAGCGGATTCGAGCGCCTGACCGTGCAGTATCCCGATCAGTGCGACGGATGGCTGGGCCTAGCGGCCAGCGGCGACGTCAGCCGCGCGGTCCTGGAAAACGCCTACCGCGCCCTAGACACCTGCGGTGAGTTGATCACCGCCGGTGACGTGGCTGCTGACGCGATCGATTTCGCCTTCGATACCGGCCTGTACATCCAGCTGCACGCGCGCGGCGCCGACGGCGTCATCATGGCGTGTGCGGCCGCGCGTGCCGCCGCCGGTGACTACGCCGGCGCCCGCGATCTCCTGGACGACCGGTTGCTTGCGGCTGTGCCCGGGCCTGCCGGCTGGGTGTTGGCGGTGGTGTACTTCCGGGCCAAACGCTGGCATGACGTACGCCGGGTCCTGGCGCCGCTGGCCGCGCAGGTACGCAACGATCCGTTCCTGCACCAAGCAGTACAGGTGGCCCTCGGCTTGTCCGGCGCCTATTTGGGCCTGTGGGAGCAAGGATTTGACCAATTGAGCAGCCAAGGGCAGGGGCCGATCGAGGCTGCCAGCGCTGAAGCGCTGCTCGGGGCGGGATTGTGCGCTCGAGCGCTGGGCCGCGCGGAGGCTGCCACCGCGCTGCTCAACGAGGCCTACGCCGTGGTGGGGATCTCCGAACATGTGCGATCGACGATCGCCACGGCGCTGAGCGATCCCGCTTTCGGCATCCACCCGACCACCGCCGCGCGCATCGACGCCCGCAACGACTACTGGGATCCCGGCACCGAGCCCGGCGAACGCGACTTCGCTCGCCAGCTCGGAGCGGCTCGCCGCGAGGAGCTCAAGGGCGAAGCCGCCGCTGAACTCGCCGACTTCGTCGGCATGGTCGACGTCAAAGAGCAAATCGCGCGGCTGGAATCGAGCGTGCGCGCCGACAAGCAACGCGAAACCCTGGGGCTGCCGGTGCGCAACAAGTCGCTGCACTTGGTGCTCAAAGGTCCGCCCGGCACCGGGAAGACGACGATCGCCCGGGTGATCGCCAAGCTGCTGTGTGCCGCCGATGTGCTGCCGTCTGACACCTTCGTCGAAGCCAGCCGCTCGGACCTGGTCGACCGGGTCATCGGCGGCTCGGAAGCCAAGATCAAAGCGATCATCGACCGCATCGTCGACGACGGCGGCGGGGTACTGTTCATCGACGAGGCCTATGCGCTCACCGAATCAGATTCCGAGCGGGACTACGGCCGGGTGGTGATCGCAGAACTGTTGCGCGCCATGACCAACCACGCCGGCAAGCTGATGGTGATCGCGGCCGGCTACGCCGACAAGATGCAGGAATTCCTCGACTCCAACGAGGGGCTGCGGTCGCGATTCACCCGCGCCATCACGTTGCCGTCCTACACCGTCGATGAGCTAGTGGAGATCACGGTGCGCAAAGCCGCCAAAGGCGGCAGCATCATCTCCGATACCGAGCCGCTGCGGGCCGCCTATGCCGAGCTCGCTGGTGCCACCGCCGTGGACACCAGCGGGCGGCGCCGTCCGGCGATGGACGTGTTGGGCAACGCCCGCTTCAGCGAGAACCTGATCCAATTCGCTGAAGAGCAGCGGGACCACCGCCTCGACGTCACCGGCAAACTCGGCCCCGGTGCCACCGCCGAGGAGTTGCAGACCATCACCGCCGAGGACGTGCGCACCGCTGTGGCGCGCGAACTCGATCGAGCCGACAAAGAACAGAACATCAAGCTATCGCGGCACGACCGCGATCAAGGACCGCTCGTGGGGGCGGCACCGCAGCATGGGGAGCCGGTGAGTTCAGCTGAACCCGCCTTGTGGCGCCGCGGCGGTACACACACCGGCGGAGGTGCGTGATGACCGCACCGGTTACCCCACGTCCACGGCGGGGGTTTAAGTCCCGCAGCGTCGAGTTAGGACCCACCTCGGCGCGCAAGCGGCCGTGGGGATTCGTTACCCGACACCAGGTTTCGGGCTGGCGATTCCTGATTCGACGGATCAGCAACGGCGTCGCGCTGCGCGACACGCGGATGCTCACCGATCCGCTACGCCGGCAGGGGCGCGCCCTGAGCGTGGGCACCCTGATCGCGGCCGTGCTGGTGGCGGGGGCGTTGGTGCTGTCGATCCTCAAACCTGCCGGCGTCACCGGCACCAAGCACGTCCTGGCTGAACGGTCCACCAACGCGCTGTACGTGGTGGTCAACGACGAACTACATCCGGTGCTCAACCTGGCCAGCGCCCGCCTGATCTCGGGCCATCCAGATAACCCGACCGTGGTGAAATCCAGCGAAATCGACAAGTTCCCCTTGGGTAACACGTTGGGCATTCCCAATGCGCCCTCACGCATGGTGCAGTCCGATGCCCGCGACGCGCGCTGGATGGTGTGCGACGCTATCGGCGGCGCGCAAAGTGGCACAACGGTGATCTTCGGCGATCCGGTTGCCGGTTCAGGCCACGCGTCTGCACTGCCGGCGTCCTCGGCGGTGTTGGCCACCACCGACGGCGGCCAGACCGCCTGGCTGATCTGGGGCGGCAAACGCAGTCAAATCGATCTGCACAACGCCGCGGTCACCGCGGCGGTAGGAATCAATGCCGACACGCCCGCACCGCGGACCATCAACCGTTCACTGCTGAATCTGATTCCCGAATCGGCGCCGCTGGTGGTGCCGTTCGTGGCCAACGCCGGGGATCCGCCCCGATTTGTGTGGCCGGTCGCCGGCCAGACGCCGCCGCCGGTGGCCTCGGTGGTGATCGACCACGACACCAACAACCAGATTCGCTACTACGTCGTGACCGCAGAAGGGCTACAGTCGATCTCCCCGGTGGTGGCGGCGATCCTGCGTGCCAACGACGCCTATGGCCTTGTCGAGCCGCCCGCCCTGACACCAGACCAGGTCGCCAAAGCGCCCAAAGCTACACCGATTTCGGTCGACGATTACCCGGCGGCGGCGCTGCGGATTATGGATCCTGAGACCGACCCGGTGACCTGCGGACAGTGGGTGAAACTGGCCGGTGCGCCCACGTCCAGCCTGACGCTGTTGTCCGGACAGAGCCTTCCCGTTGCCGCCGACGCCAAGCCAGTGGAGCTCACTGGGGCCGGGCCCACCACCGCCGCGCGGGTCGTGTTACCCCGGGGCAATGGCTACTACGTGCAGGTCACAGGGCAGCAACCACAAGCGAAGACCAAAGAGTCGCTGTTTTGGGTCTCTGATCTCGGTGTGCGCTACGGGTTAGAAGACCCACCAGCTGGCCAGTCAACGACGTCCACGGCAGAAGTGCTGGGCTTGAGTTCGCCGCCGCTGCCGGTCCCCTGGTCGGTGCTGAGTCTATTTGCCCCCGGCCCCACCCTGTCCAAAGCCGATGCGCTGGTTGCGCACTGATAAGGGAGATCCCTGATGCGAGAACGATTCCCCCATCGGCGCCGCGTGGCCGGTCCCCAGCACAAGGCTAAGGATTTCACCCTCAACCCCCCGCCAGAGCTGCCCCGCACCGTCGAGGTCGGCGCACTGAAAAAGGCGTTGCCATGGGTTTTCGGCGCGTCGATGGTCGTCATGGTGGTCTTCATGTTCATGACCGGGTACCGGCAGATGCAGCCGATGTACCTGTTCTTTGTGGCCATGATGGTGATCGCGCTGTTTCAGTCCATGCAGGCCCAAGGCGGCAACAGCGAACTGTCTACTCCCGAAGTCAATTCCGAACGGGCGGAATACTTGCGCTGGCTGTCGGGCAAGGGCGAAGAAATCCGGGACGTCGCGGCTGCGCAGAAAGCTAGTGCCGAGTGGTCACATCCAGACCCCGAGGTGCTTGAAGCGGTTCTTGGATCACCTCGAATGTGGGAACGTGGCGCTACTGACCCCGATTATCTGCATGTGCGCGTCGGCCGTGACGAGGTGCGGCTACAGAGCAAAATCAAGGTCAAACCCGTTGAGTCCGAACTAGATCTAGAGCCGGTCACGTACACGGCGTTGCAGCACCTTAGGGCTGTGCAGCAATCGATCCCGCATTGCCCTAAGGCGATTGACCTGGCTGGATTCGGCATGATCGCCGTCTACGGCGACCAGGTGCTCTTTCGGGCGATCCTGCGGGCCTGGATCGCGCAACTGGTGTGCTGGCACACCCCCAACGACATCGCTTTGGCGGTGGCCTCGCCGCAACTGGAATCGCAGTGGAATTGGGCGAAGTGGTTGCCGCACACCGAAAGTCAGGACATCGATGGCGCCGGGCCAGCACGGTTGCTGGGTATCTTGTTGCGTGAGGTCGAGACCATGCTGGCCCCGCTGATCAAGGATCGCGACAAAGTGGTCGACGACAAAGGAAATACCGACTCCGCGGCGGTGAGCAAATCGCACAAACACGTGGTGGTCGTGGTCGATGACCCCAGCGCCGGCCACGATGGGGTGCGGCGCATCGCCGCACGCGACGGCGTCACGGTGATCACCTATCGCGCGGCCGCTGGCCCTGACCGTGATTACGCGCCCCACTCGCGCGAGCTGCTGCTGCGGGTGGCCCGTGACGCCCACGCCCCCGACGCCGCCGTGCGAATGGACACGTGGCAGAGCTTTCGCTGGCAGACCTTTTGCGCTGAACCAGACGTGCTCGATGCGCACGTCTCGCGGCATGTGGCGCGGCAAATGTCGAAGTGGGACGCCGCGCCCACGAGCCGGCAAAATGCCGAATCAGCTGCCGCGCAGAATCTTCTGGCGTTACTGGGTATCTCCAATGCCGCCAAGCTGGACGTCGAGGCCCTGTGGGCGCCGCGGATGCTGCCCGTGGGAACCGGAGAGCCGGTGGATCTGTCACCGATGTTGCGGGTGCCGCTGGGATTGCAGCCCAGCGGGGCACCGCAGATGCTCGACCTCAAAGACGAAGCCGACGGCGGCAATGGGCCGCACGGGCTGATGATCGGCATGACCGGTTCAGGCAAGTCCACGCTGCTGAAAACGTTGGTGTTCACGCTTTTTGCCCACCACTCCCCCGATGTCGTGCAGGCGATCCTCGTCGACTTCAAAGACGGTGCTGGCTTCGACGGCTTCGCCGGTTATCCGCATGCGGTCGCGGTCATTACCAACCTCGAGGAAAAGAGATCCCACGTCGAGCGGTTCGGCGAGACGTGCCTGGGGTTGCTCGACCAGCGGGGTGTGGCGTTTGCTCACGCCGGTCGCCAGATCAGGGGCGCTGCGTTTGAGTCGCTGCGCGAATACAACGAGGCACGGGCCACTGCCGCCGGCAAAGATCTCCCACCGATCCCGTTCCTGTTCGTGATCATCGACGAATTCTCGTTGCTGCTGCGGGACCATCCGGAGATGGCCAAGGTGTTCGACACTGTGTGCCGCAAAGGCCGCTCGCAAGGGATCTTCTTTCTGTTTGCCAGCCAGACCCTCGACCAGGGCCACATTAAGGACATCGACAAGAACACCAACTACCGCATCGGGTTGAAGGTCGCCAGCGAATCCATCTCGAGGCAAGTGATCGGCAACGGCGACGCCTACCACATCCCCGACGGCAAAAACGTCAAAGGCACAGGCTATTTCGTGCGCGCGCCCGGTGCTGAGCCGATGAAGTACCGCGGATTCATGCTGCCTGCCCGCTACGAGCCGCCGACCACGATCAGCCGCAAGGTCATCAATGCCAAGCCGCGCGCGCGGGTGTTCACCGCCGGTCGTGTCGAGCCTGACCCCGACACAGTGATCGAAGAGGAAATCGCCGGCGAATCAGTCATCGAGGGCCCGCCGCGGTCGCTGGTATTGACCGTCGGGCCGCAGTTGGCTGCCGCCTATGGCAAGCCCTCACCGCAGCTGTGGTCGCCGCCGCTGGATGAGCCGATCCCGCTCGATGCCATGCTCACCCAGGCCGGCGCCGCGGACACGGCGGCACCCGCAGCGGCCCCATGGTGGCCGCTGGGCAAAATCGATCGACCGCGCCAATTGAGCCACAGCCTGCTTAGTTACAGCGTCGATGACGGCAATGTGTCGATTCTGGGCATGCGCAAAGAGGAAGCGTCGATGGCGGTGCAGACCTTCATTCTGGCCGCTGCCGCCCGCTATTCTCCGCGTGACGTGGGCTTCTACGTCATGAGTTATGGCGGGCCGGCGGTGGGGACGCTCAACGGCCTGCCCCACATCGGCGCGATCGGCGGCAACGAGCGCGATGAACTGAACTTGCGGATCTTCGGAGACCTCGAGGCGGTGATCGCGCGCCGGCGCCGTATCTTCGATCAGTTCAACATCGGCTCGCTCGCTGAGTTTCGGCGGCGGCGAAGCCAAGGCGATGAGCCAGGACTCGAGGACGGCTACCCCACTGACTTGTTCTTGGTGGTCGACGGCTGGGACAACTTCCTCGACGACAACACCTCGCTTCTGAATCCCAAGAACCCGCACGTCAAGAGTGTGGAACGGCTGGCCACCGCCGGCCGGGGTATGCATGTGCTGATTTCGGCGGCCAGTTGGTTGAAGTTCGGCAACGAGGTGCAAAACCACATCAACACCCGGTTCGAGCTGAAACTCTCGCAAGCTTCCGACTCCCAAATCAAGCCGCAGAAGACGGACGAGATGATCCGCCCGCAAGACCGCATCCCCAAGCACGATCTGGGTCGCGGCATCAACGGTGTCGGCGATGTCATCCGCTTCGCGGTGGGACGTCTCGACGGTCAGCCCAGCATGGACAACTTGGACGAGAAGGTGCGCGAAACGGTGGCCACCGTGGCACAGCACTATGCAGGAGACACCCCGGTGCCGAGCCCGCAATTGCTGCCGGCGGTGGTCAGAGCTGCCGGGCTGAGTCAAGATCGGCTCGACGGAGAGCGGTTCGCCTTGGGCCTGCGTGGCCGCGACCTGCAGCCGTTGGTGCATGACTTCGCCCGAAACCCGCTCGTGGGCGTCTATGGCGACGACGAGAAGGGTAAGACGACGTTCCTCACCCACCTGCTGCGCAGCGTGGTCGCGCGCCGCTCGGGTCCCGAGCAAGCGATTGTGTGCGTGTTCGACAGAGGTCTTGGGCTCAGCGCAGAGACGGCACGGCTCATCGAGGGCGAGGACTACTACGAGACCGACTTCGCTTCCATGGCGCAACGTCTTGAGCAGATGGCGCACGTCCTTGACGGCAGAACACCGCCGAAGGATCTGCCCTGGGAAGAAAAGCGGACCTGGAAATTGCAAGGGGCGCTGATCTACTTGTTCGTCGACGACCTCGATGCCATTCCCGCCCAGCAGCAGATCTATGACCACGTCCCTGCCGGCGGTGTCCCGGCGAGCGGATCGGGTCGGATGGTGCAGACGTGGCAGCCGATGCTGCGCCATTTCGCCTCTGCCAGCGAGGTGGGCTTGCGGGTGATCATGACCCACCGGGCGCAAGGAGCTGCTGCTGCGGAAATGTCGCCCAATACCGTGTCGGGTCAGCTGGCCAACCAAAACGCCGTCCGCATCATGCTGGGCTCCACGGCGAGTAATGACAAGGTCGGTGGAATGAAATTCCAGGACCTCGATCCCGGCCGCGGTTATGTGTTGGCCAGTGGCGGTCAGAACGAGGGATATGCCCAGTTGGCGGTCCCCGACCAAATGTAACCGGAATGTTAAATGTGCACGATAGAGGTGTTAGCGTGTTAGTGCGCCTGCTGCAATTACAGCAGGTGTCATGTGTCGGCGGTACCGTGCATCTAACCGGGCCGTCACGGGGGCCGCATTGTCGGTGGCCGCAGTGGGGCGGGGCAGCGATAATTACTACAAAACAATCGCGAATAGTGAAACCAGAGGGGATGTTGTTTCATGCAAGTTGATGTCACACCCGAAGCGTTGGCAGCCGCTTCAGCTCAGGTGGCTGCATTGACCGCCCGTCTCTTGGGTACCAACGCCGCGCACGCCGTGGCCACGGGTGCCATCCTGCCGCCTGGCGCAGACGCGGTGTCGGTGAAGACGGCCGCCTCCCTGGTCGCTGAGGGCGTGTCGCACCAGGCGATGGCCTGCATGGGCAACACCCAGCTCGCCGCCTCTTCAGAAGGCGTCGGCGAATCCGGTATCGGCTACACCCTGGTCGACGGCATTCAGGCCGGCGCATACGGGGCCAGCGCCGGCATCAGCGTCTAGCTTCGATCATCTGGCAGACGTGCACCCATGTCCTTCGACACGGTATTAGCCCAGATTTGGGTGGCGGCGCCGCCCGAAGTCCACTCGGCGCTGCTCAACGCCGGCGCCACCGCGGCGGGAATCACTGCCGCGGGAACGTCGTGGACGCATCTGAGTGCCGAATACATGGCGGCGCTGGCCGAACTCGAAGGGATCATCGCGGCTGTCGAATCCCAGTATCAAGGCGAGGCAGCCACCCAGTTCGTGGCCGCTCATCAGCCGATGCTGTTGTGGCTGGCGGACGTCGCCGCCAAGGCGGCGTTCACGGCCGGATCCCACGGCGAGATCGCGGCAGCCTACGAAGGTGCTGTCGGCGCGATGCCGACCATGGGGGAGCTGTTCGAAAACCATTTCGTTCACGGCGTGCTGATCGGTACCAACTTCATGGGCGTCAATACCATCCCCATCGGGCTTAACGAAGCCGATTACCAGCGCATGTGGCAGCTGGCCGCCGATGTCATGAGCACCTGGGATGGCGCTTCCAGCGCCGCCGCGACCTCCATCCCCCCCACCCCGACGTCACCGGTCACCCTGAGCGTCGGTACGGGGGAAGCGGGTTTGGCGACCGCGGTCTCAGCGGGATTCCATACCGCCGGGTACGGCACCATTGGTGGCGGTGCGGCAACCGGTTCCGATATCTCGAGTGACAAGCTGCTCGCGGGCAAAGCCGCGAGCAGTCCGGCCTCAGTCACGGACAAACTGCCGCCGGCGCAGAACCAAGCGCAAACGGCCGGCAACCAAGACGGCACCGCCGAGCAAGGGCTGACCCAGAACATGGCCGGCAGCTTCTTGCAGCAAGCCGCATCCATCGGCCCGCAGGCCGCCCAGGGGCTCACGCAGGGCCCCGGCCAGCTGCTGACCTCAGCGCCCCAGCAACTCTTGTCGGCGCCCCAGCAGCTCAGCAGCATGCTGGGCCAACTCACCGGAGGGGGCAGCTCCCTGGGACAGCAGGGGGTGCCGGTCGGCTTCGCCGGCACCGGGGCCATCGGCGGATTCAACCCCGCCGGCATGACCAGCCTGGCCGGCGGTGCATTCGGCAGCGGGCCCAGCAAGCCTTTGATGCCCTCCACCTGGGGTGCGGCGCCGAGCACCACCTCGTCGCTGGCCAACAGTGCGCGTGCCATCACCCCCGTCGCTACCGGACTTCCCGGCGCCGCCGGCTCCAGTGGGAGCGGCGCTGGCGGCGGCATGATGGGCGGCGGCGCCCACAACACCCGGGCCCGCGGTCAACGGGTCAACACCTACGCCGACGACGCTGTCGACGAGGACGCCGACAGCGAAAAGGAGGCGTACGCAATGACCCGCTAGGACGCCTTCACCCACACTGCGGATCGCATCGACTAATCCACAAGCCAATCCAGA
>NZ_LZLL01000541.1:0-9243 GCF_001669335.1 Mycobacterium sp. 1245852.3
GAACGACATCGTGGCGGCGGCCCGGCTGCTCGCCAACGCCGGTCGCGCGATGATCCTCACCGCTCGGGGGGCCGAGCAGCACAGTTCCGGCACCGACACGGCGCAGGCGTTCATCAATCTCGCCCTGGCACTGGGGCTGCCAGGCCGTCAATACAGCGGTTTCGCCACCATCACGGGACAGGGCAATGGGCAGGGCGGTCGCGAACACGGGCAGAAGTGCGACCAGCTACCGGGTTATCGCAAGCTGGACGATCCTGTCGCTCGGGCCCACGTGGCGCAGGTATGGGGCATCAACGCCGCCGACCTGCCGTCCTCGGGCCGGTCGGCATACGAGATGCTCAGCGGCATCGGCAATCCCGGTGGCGTACGGGCGTTGTGGGTGCTGGCGTCCAACATCGCGGTGTCCGCACCGAACTCGACGTACGTCGCCGAAAAGCTGGCGGAGCTGGACTTTCTCGTGGTGTCTGACATTTTCCTGTCCGAGACCGCCGCGCTGGCCGACGTGGTGCTGCCCACCACGCAGTGGGCTGAGGAGTCGGGCACCATGACGAACCTGGAAGGGCGGGTGATCCTGCGCCGGGCGGCGGTTTCGCCGCCCGGGGAGGTGCGCTCCGATCTGGACGTGACGACCGATTTGGCAAAACGACTGGGGGCACAAGGCTTTTCGGCCGAACCGCAGGAGGTGTTCGAGGAACTGCGTCGGGCAAGTCAGGGCGGTAAGGCCGACTACAGAGGAATCAGCTATGAACGGATCGAGGCCCACGACGGGGTGTTCTGGCCTTGCCCGTCAGCGCTGTACCCCGACACGCCGCGACTGTTCGTCGAGGACTTCCCCACGCCCGACCGCCGGGCCCGCTTCCACGCGACCGAACAACGCGCCGCCGCCGAACTGCCCGATGACGACTACCCGTACTACCTGACGACCGGGCGAGTGTTGCGCCAATACCAATCCGGGACCCAAACCCGGCGCGTGGCACAACTTTCCGATGACGAATCCGAACCGGTGGCCGAGTTGCATCCCGCACTGGGTCGACGGATCGGAATCGCTGACGGCGACAAGGTCCGCCTCAGCACGCGCCGGGGTGAGGTCGTGATGAGAGCCCGCCTGGACGACAGCATTCGGCCCGACACCGTCTTCGCACCGTTTCACTGGGGCGGCGCGGGATGTATCAACCGGCTGACCAATCCGGCGCTCGACCCGCAGTCCCGCATGCCGTCGTTCAAGGTCTGTGCGGTCGCCGTGTCCGCAATTCACGCCGGGCCGATCGTTTCCAGGGAAGGAGATTGACACATATGGGTGACGACAGCACGCCCCGATTCCTGCAGGGCGCCTTCGCGTTCGACGGCAAGGGCTACGACGCCCCGGTGCCGCTCGACGCGTCGATGCGCTACCTGGTGCCGGCGGGCGCGATCGCCCAGCCGGTGTATTTCCGCGGCGGCAACAGCACCGAGGAGCTGATCACCGTCGTGGTGATGCGCGACGGCGCCCCGATGCGCTACTTCCCGATCGGCGCCAAAGCCGCCGTACACGTGCCGCTGCGGGTCGTCGAAGACCTGCTCGCCGACACCGTTCTCGAGGTTTTCCTCGCCGCACCGGACGGGCTGAGCGGCACGGTGTTCGTCGACATCGGCCTGGTCGAAATCTAGCCCCCGCGAGGATCATTCATGACCACACTCGTTCAATGCGAAACCAACGGCCACCGTCCGCCGACCCGGGCCGCCCTGGTGGTGGTCGGTAACGGGATGGCGGGAGCGCGGGCGCTCGAGGAGATCATCGCGCGCGGCGGCAGTGAGCGGTTTTCCATCACCGTGTTCGGCGACGAACCGTACGGTAACTACAACCGGATCTTGCTCTCCAACGTGCTGGCCGGCTCCGACGATGCGCGTGAAATCTATCTCAATCCGCTGGACTGGTACGGCGACAATGACGTTGACCTGCGAGCGGGAGTGCGGGTGGTGCGCGTTGACCCCTTTGCGCACCTGGTGCACGCCGACGACGGCAGCACCGTGCGCTACGACAAGCTGATCCTGGCCACCGGCAGCAGATCGTTCTTCCCGCCCGTGGACGGCATCTGGTCGGACGACAAGACTCTCGCCCCCGGCGTCTTCGGCTTTCGCACACTCGACGACTGCGCAGGCATGATCGGCTTCGCCGACGGGCGAAGCCGGGCGGCCGTGATCGGTGGCGGTCTCTTGGGTCTGGAGGCCGCCCGAGGCCTGCAGAACCGGGGACTGCAGGTGGGCGTCGTACAGGGCGGTCCGACGTTGATGAACGCCCAACTCGACGATCAAGGGAGCGGCATCCTGCGGCGGCTGGTCGAGGCGCTGGGAATCGAGGTGTACACGGGCAAGAGAACCACCAGGATGCTCACTCGAGACGGGTCACCGTCGGCGATCGAGTTCGACGACGGCAGCCGGCTGCCGTGCGACATGGTGGTCATGGCGGCAGGCATCCGGCCGAATGTCGGGTTGGCGGTGCGCGCCGGTTTGACCGTCGAACGCGCCATCGTCGTCGACGATCACATGCGCTCGGTCGATGACGGCGACATCTACGTGGTCGGCGAATGCGCACAGCACCGCGGCCAGGTCTACGGCCTGGTGGCGCCGCTGTGGGAGCAGGCCACCGTGCTTGCCGATCATTTGACGGGCGTCAATCCCCGTGCGGCATACCATGGTTCGCGCACGGCAACCAAGCTCAAGGTTGCCGGTGTGGACGTGGCGGCAATGGGCATCAAGAGCCCCGAACGCGACGACGACGAATTCGTGCAGTACTCCGAGCCGCGGCGGGGTGTGTACAAGACAGTCGTGGTGCGCGACGACAAATTGGTCGGGGCGACGCTGGTCGGCGATGTCAGCAAGGTGGCGTTTCTGATGCAGGCCTTCGACCGCGGCCTCCCGCTACCGCCCGAGCGCGTCTCGCTGATGTTCGACATCGGCGGTGCTCCGGACCCAGCCACCGGGGCGGCCGAATTGTCCGACGACGCGCAAGTATGCAACTGCAACGGGGTCGACAAGTCCGCGATCGTGCGGTGCGTGAGAGACGGGCAGACGTCACTCGAGGGGGTGATGTCGGCGACCCGCGCCGGCAAAGGATGCGGATCCTGCAAGGGCCTGGTCGCGCAGCTCGTCGAGTGGGCGGCCTCGGAAGCCGGGGCCGCGATTTCGCACGACGCCGCGGCCAATTGGTACGTGCCGGGGATCCCTTACGAGAAGCCGGAGCTGATGCGCAGGATCCGCGAGCTCGAACTGCACTCGGTGTCATCTGTTTTCGCCGCGCTGGCGCCGGAGGGCCGCGAGGACGCCGGATCCAAAATGGCGTTGTCCTCGCTGCTGCACATGATGTGGGGCGACGAATTCGTCGACGAGCGCGACGGCCGGTTCATCAACGACCGGGTGCACGGCAATATTCAGCGGGACGGAACGTTCTCCGTGGTGCCCCAACTCAAGGGCGGGGTGACCAGCGCCGAGCAACTGCGCAAGATCGCGGACGTCGCCGACAAGTACCGCATCCCGATGATCAAGCTCACGGGCGGCCAGCGCATCGATCTGCTGGGCGTGCGCAAGGAAGACCTCCCGCTGGTGTGGGCGGACCTCGGCATGCCGTCCGGGTATGCATACGGCAAAAGCTTCCGCACCGTCAAAACCTGTGTGGGAAGCGACTTTTGCCGCTACGGCCTGGGTGATTCGACGGCGCTGGGCATTGCGATCGAGGAGCGCTTCCAAGGCATACCCAGCCCCGGCAAGATGAAGCTCGCGGTGACCGGGTGCCCCCGCAACTGCGCCGAAGCGCTGTGTAAGGACGTCGGCGTGGTCGCAATCGAAGGCGGGCAGTGGCAGATCTACGTCGGCGGCGCCGCCGGCGCACACGTGCGCAAGGGCGACCTGTTGACCACCGTCGGCACCCCGGCCGAGGTGATCGCGCTGACCGGGCGGTTCCTGCAGTACTACCGCGAAAACGCCAACTGGTTGGAGCGCAGCTACGACTTCGTCCCGCGGGTGGGCATCGACCGGATTCGCAACATCGTGGTCTTCGACAGCGACGGCATCGCCGCCGACCTGGATGCCCGCATGCAGAAGTCGGTCGACTCGTACCGAGATCCGTGGACCGATGGCCGAGAAGCCGCGAATGCCAGCCAATTTCGCTCGTCGTTGCCGCTGATCCCGCTGCCCCGGGTGCCGGTGCGATGAGTGATGTCAACCTGGGACCGGTGGATCAGATCCCGGTCGGAGAGGGCCGAACCTTTGTCGTCGACGGCCGGCAGATCGCGGTGTTCCGGTGCCGGGACGGCTCGCTGCGCGCGCTTGACGCCGTGTGCCCGCATCGCGGCGGTCCGCTGGCAGACGGGCTCATGGACGCCGACGTCGTCATTTGCCCGCTGCACGGCTTCACCTACGACCTGGCATCGGGATGCGAGGTCGCCAACGGCGGAGCGCCGGTCACCGCCTATCCCGTTCACGCCGACGACGGGTCGGTTCACCTGCGGGTCGATGGGAAAGTCCACGCCTGATCACTGAACCATTTCGGTTCCGGCCCCGTGCACCAGTGCGGTGGATTAACCGAGCCACGATCGGGGTATCGAAGCAGTGCTGGCGCACGGGCTTGCCGTCAGCTTGTTGGGGTTTGCCGGCGCGTCGCCGCAACGTCCCGCAGGGACGGGAGCGTCGGCGCGCCGCCCGATCGGCCAGGACGCGAGGACGTGAAATGCTTGGGCAACTTTACGATCGGGCACTTGGCGGGGAGCGATGTTGGATCCGTCATGACGACGGCGAACTGCGGCCACTGCCGGCGCACCGATGGTTGGGTGCCCGATGTCCCGGTGATGGATCTGGTGACGCCTTCGACGAAATCTTCGACGAAGCCGTCACGCAGATGTGCACCGGGCCGACAATCGAGCTGGGTTGCGGTCCGGGCCGGTTGGTGGCGAGGCTGATTCAGCGGGGCATCCCCGCACTGGGCATCGACCGGTCCGCGACCGCCATCCAGCTGGCGGGTCGCGGTGGTGCACCGGCACTGCTGGGCGACGTGTTCGAGCCGCTGCCGGGAACGGGCCTGTGGCAGACGGTTTTATTGGTCGACGGCAACGTCGGGCTCGGCGGGGATCCGCGACGAATCCTCGGGCGCGCCTTCGAGCTGCTGGCCCGCGGCGGGCGTTGCGTGGCCGAGTTCGAGGCCGAGGCCATCGGGATCTGTTCGCGCTGGGTGCGTCTGGAGTCGGCGGGGGAGGTCGGCCCCTGGTTTCGCTGGGCGTCCGTGGGGGTGGACAGCGCCGCCGCGCTGGCCACGCAGGTGGGGCTGACGCTGACCGGCGTCAGCCTTGTCGGTGGCCGGGTCATCGCCGACCTGGTGGCCGGGTAAGCGTGTCGTACACAGCAAAATTCGGCGAACGCAGCGAACAATTAAAAGCTGTTCAAACAGCGTAAATATCGTGGTCAGCGAGCACGCCCGGCAAAGCGGTTCCAGCACGGCGCCCCGTTCTGTGGAAACGTCAGTTTGCGAAACGCCGTGAGGGGTACAGTCCCGTTCATGACGGCGAATGGACCGGGCATTACCAATTGCGTGAAATGGTTGCTGCGGGCCCGCCCCGGTGACTATGCGCTGGCGTTGAGTGTGGCCGGGGCTTCGCTGCCCGTGGTCGGCAAGCATCTCGAGCCCCTCGGCGGGTTGACCGCCATGGGTGTCTGGGGCGCTCGGCACGCGCCGGAGGCGATCTCCGCGGCGACCAAAGACTGGTTCACCCCCGGCATCAACGACGTCCGGCGCCGTGACCGCGCCAGCACCCAGCAGGTCTCCCTCGCCGCCTTGCGCGGGGTCGTGGCGGCCGCGGATCTCGAGACGGACTGGCCCGTCGCCGAGAAGACACCGCCGATCTGGGATGGCCTGCGCCAGCGCCGCTACCTTTATCGCCGCGCCGTGCACTACGGGGACCACCCCGATCAGGTGCTCGACGTCTGGCGGCGCAAAGACCTGCCCGCCCAACCCGCGCCGGTGCTGATCTTTTTGCCGGGCGGCGCCTGGGTGCACGGCAAGTGCATGGGCCAGGGGTCGGCGCTGATGTCCCGGCTCGCCGAGCAGGGCTGGGTGTGCCTGGCGGTCAACTACCGCGTCTCGCCGCACCACCGCTGGCCGCGCCACATCGTCGACGTCAAGACCGCCATCGCGTGGGCGCGCGCCAACGTCGACAAGTTCGGCGGCGACCGGGATTTCGTTGCGGTAGCGGGATGTTCGGCCGGTGGCCACCTGAGCGCGCTGGCCGGCCTGACGCCCGACGACCCGCAGTTCCAGGCGAAGCTGCCCGAGGGCGCGGACACCTCGGTGGACGCCGTCGTCGGGATCTACGGCCGCTACGACTGGGAGGACCGCTCGACGCCGGAGCGCGAGCGGTTCGTCGAATTCCTGGAGCGGGTCGTGGTGAAGAAGTCGATCGCCCGTCGCCCCGACATCTTCCGCGACGCGTCTCCGATCGCGCGCGTGCACCGAAACGCGCCGCCCTTCTTGGTCATTCACGGCAGCAAAGACACCGTGATCCCGGTCGAGCAGGCGCGCAGCTTCGTCGAGCGGCTGCGGGCGGTGTCGCATTCGATGGTCGGCTACCTGGAATTCCCCGGCGCCGGTCACGGCTATGACCTGCTCGACGGCGAGCGAGCCGGCGCCGCGGCGCACGTCACTTCGCTGTTCCTGAACCAGATTTACCGCACCAAGACACGCGTCGGGGCAAAAGAGGTTATCTGAACAGCCACCGCTGAGTATGGTCCCTCTATGGGCAAGGGGCAGGGGTGAAGAGGCTTAGCGGGTGGGACGCCGTACTGCTGTACAGCGAAGCGCCGAACGTGCACATGCACACCATCAAGGCCGCCGTCATCGAGCTGGACGCTGACCGCCGGTCACTGGACGTCGACACCTTTCGCGAAGTCATCGCCGGGCGGCTGAGCAAGCTCGACCCGTTCTGCTACCAGCTCGTCGAGGTGCCCTTCGGCTTCCACCACCCGATGTGGCGGGAGAACTGCGAACTCGACCTGAACTATCACATCCGCCCCTGGCGGGTGTCGCCGCCCGGGGGCCGCCGGGAACTGGACGAGGCCATCGGGCAAATCGCCAGCACCCAGCTCGATCGCAGCCGGCCGCTGTGGGAGATGTACTTCGTGGAGGGCTTGGCCAACAACCGGATTGCGGTCGTCGGCAAAATCCACCACGCCCTTGCCGACGGCGTCGCCTCGGCGAACCTGTTGGCCCGCGGCATGGATCTGCAGCCGGGCCCGGAAGGCAAGCCGTACGTGTGCGACCCGGCCCCCACCTCGCGGCAGCTGATGGTGTCGGCCTTCGCCGATCACATGCGCCATGTCGGGCGGCTGCCGCACACCATCCGCTACACCGCCCAAGGTGTTGGGCGGGTGCGCCGCAGCACACGCAAGTTATCCCCGGAGCTGACCCGGCCCTTCGAGCCGCCGCCGACCTTCATGAACCACAAGATCACCCCGGTACGGCGGTTCGCCACCGCCACCCTGGCCCTGGCCGACGTCAAGGAGACCGGCAAGCGGCTCGGGGCGACGATCAACGACATGGTGCTGGCCATGGCGACCGGGGCGCTGCGCACCCTGCTGTTGCGGTACGACGGCAAGGCCGAACCGCTGTTGGCGTCGGTGCCGATGAGTTTCGACTTCTCGCCCGAACGGATCTCGGGCAATCGCTTCACCGGCGTGCTGGTGGGCCTGCCGACCGATTCCGACGATCCGCTGGAGCGGGTGCGGTGCAGCCACGAGAACGCCATCGCCGCCAAGGAAAGCAACCAGCTGATGGGCCCGGAGTTGGTCAGCAGGTGGGCGGCCTACATGCCGCCCCGGCCCACCCAGGCCTTCTTCCGCTGGGCGTCCGGTCGCGACGGACACAACAAGATCCTCAACCTGAACATCTCCAACGTCCCGGGACCGCGCGAGCGCGGCCGGGTGGGCGGGGCGCTGGTCACCGAGATCTATTCGGTGGGGCCGTTGACCGCCGGCAGCGGCCTGAACATCACCGTGTGGAGCTATGTCGACCAGCTCAACATCTCGGTGCTCTGCGACGGGTCCACGCTCGAAGACCCGCACGAGGTTTCCGACGCCATGGTCGCTGACTTCATCGAAATTCGCAGGGCCGCAGGGCTTTCCGAAAAGCTGACGGTCGTCGAGGCGGCGATGGCTCCGGCCTGACCGGGCCGGATCGGTAGCTGATCACCTTCGGCGGTAAGCGGGATCTCGGGGGACGTTAACGCCATTTCCGGCGACCGTTACCATCGGTCCGACAGGAGCTATCCGAATGCCACCCCATTCCCTGAAGGAGCTGTGCGGCCCGTGAGCACTGGGAACGACGACGCCAACGAACCCGAAGTTCTGGTCGAACAACGGGATCGAATCCTCATCATCACGATCAACCGGCCCAAGGCCAAGAACGCGGTCAACTCCGCGGTGGCCAACGGCCTGGCCGCCGCAGTCGACCGGCTCGACAACGAGACCGGCCTGTCGGTCGGGATCCTCACCGGCGCGGGCGGCTCGTTCTGCGCGGGCATGGACCTCAAGGCCTTCGCCCGCGGCGAACTGCCCATCGTCGACGGTCGTGGCATGGGCTTCACCGAGCGTCCGCCGGTCAAGCCGCTGATCGCGGCGGTGGAGGGCTACGCGCTGGCCGGCGGCACCGAGCTGGCCCTGGCGACCGACCTGATCGTGGCCTCCAAGGACTCGGCGTTCGGCATCCCGGAGGTCAAGCGTGGGCTGGTCGCCGGCGGTGGCGGGCTGCTGCGGCTGCCGCAGCGCATCCCGTCGGCGATCGCCATGGAGCTGGCGCTGACCGGTGAGAACCTGAGCGCGGAGCGTGCGCATGCGCTGGGCATGGTCAATGTGCTGGCCGAACCGGGCGCGGCGCTGGACACCGCGATCGCGCTGGCCGAAAAGATCGCGGCGAACGGGCCGCTCGCGGTGGCCGCCACCAAGCGGATCATCGTCGAGTCCCGCGGCTGGAGCCCCGAGGAGATGTTCGCCGAGCAGAACAAGCTGCTGGCCCCGGTGTTCTCCTCCAACGACGCCAAGGAGGGCGCCATCGCCTTCGCCGAGAAGCGCCCGCCGAAGTGGACCGGCACCTAACCCGCGAGCAGACGCAAAAGCCCCCGCCCGCGCGGCGTGTGGGGGGCTTTTGCGTCTGCTCGCGGTACTAAGCCGTCAGATAGCGCTGCACAGTCGGCCCCAGCCAGGCGACCAGGTCCTCGACGGGGGTCG
>NZ_LZLL01000542.1:0-27147 GCF_001669335.1 Mycobacterium sp. 1245852.3
GCATGGACATCAGAGCAACAGCGCGCAGACGCCCTCGGCATCTGGAACGTCCACTACAACTACCACCGGCCTCACAGCGCATCAAACGGCCAGCCACCGACATCGAAGCTCACCACGGGAGTTACCAATGTCATGGCCTCATACAACTAGCGGTTGACTAACCTGCGCGAATAGATCCTCGCCGAATCTGCCACCACGATCGAAGTCGTTTCCGACGAGATATGTACGCCGCCGCGGGATTGGCGATTGGAACTGTCGAGGTCGCCTAGCGCAAGGTCGCCGGACTCACCCAAGCAGGGCTCGTCCGCGAAACGGGGCACCAAGCAGCAGGCAATCGTCGCAACGAATCCGGCGCCCGGACCCCGAGAGTCGAGCTGCTGGAACGCCTCGTCCGCACCTGCCGTCTACACACAACCGAAGAGTCGCCTAATCACAAGGTCTCTAGATCTCCGTCCGAGGGATCGTCGCCCGGCCGCCGTGTACCGCCTTGAGCGGCAGACAGCCGCGGCGACACCGAATTTGTTGTGCAAATCATTGTTAAGTCAGAGATAGGCGCCCCGGTCCACCTATCATCGGTCCCCATTTGTCCGCATCCCCCGGCGACAATCGTTGCTTTTCAACGAATTCCGAAGCCAATGTCGCATCCTTGGTAGACGGAGCCATCCTTCGCGGCTTACGTTCCGAACTATGCGAGACCAGACAGAACTGATGCGGCTCTATGAGCATCGCTGGCCGTATCGACCCGGGGCGAGACCGCCCCATGAGCCACTTGACGCGCGCCTTGGCGGTACACCTGATCTGCGAGACATTGATCGATCCGCTGAACCGCTTGGTTTCACACTGCGATTTCCCACCGCCCGCAGCGCGACGCAGTCAGCGGTTCGAGTCCGATGAGCTGGAAGGCCCTCGACTGGGCGACGGGGCTCGACATTGATTCAGCTATAGCGAAATTCATCCTGCACCTGCTTGCGAATAAGGCGGACGAGAACTTCTCGTGCTATCCCTCGATCAGCACCCTGATGGCAGAATCCAGCGCTGGGCGAAGCACAGTCCTACGCGCGCTCAAGAGGCTGGAAGTCGACGGTCTGATCACACGTAACCGACAATTCCACGATTCAGGAGCGCAACGCGCTACGCGCTACTACCTCAATCACCCTCTCGCGCCTCACTTGGTCCAATCACCCCGCCTCGATGCGGGACCCCCCGGTGCCACCGCGAGACGGGCCCCGTCCCAACGCCGGACGGGAGGGGTGTCAGATGGGGACCCCACGGGGGTGTCGCAGCGAGACCCCTTGAACCCCACATCTAAACCTCCAACCGAACCACGGGTCACCGCCCTAAGGGTATTGCACGCGCTGCCATGGAATCTTGACCCAGGGGACGTCAAGGACCTCAGATCCGCGGTTGACGACGCGTTGGCCGCTGGTTGGACCCCAGACAGCCTTTCAGTGCACCTTTCGCAGCGCCCGGACGGCGTTCGGTATCCGGCGCGAGTCCTGGCACGACGGCTCGCCGAGCTTCCTGAGCCACCCACAGCGATCCGACCGGGTGTGCCGTGGTGCGGTGAATGCGAAGACGCGCAATCACGCACCATCAACGTCACCCTGTCGGATGGAACCGAAGCAGCTGCGTTCTGCCCGCGCTGCAGCCCCCAGCAAGGGCTGAAGAGCCAAACAACGTCTACATATCCGAGCGAAGGGAGGTGAGTTACATTGCATGACACAGTCTTTAATGACTTGCCACTGCTCCTTGCTGTGCCTCGCGCAGCGACATTGTTGGGGATCAGCCGCGCCGCCGCTTATCGGCTGGTCGCTTCCGGCGATCTACCCGTACGCAGGCTCGGTGGTCGTGTCTACATCGTCACCGCGGGGCTACGAGAGCTGATGGCATCGTGAAAGGATCTGTACGCCAGCGTGGTTCGAAGTGGCAATACCAGTTCCGTGCTCCCGAACGGGATCCTTCAACCGGTAATTACCCTTGGATCACCAAGAGCGGCTTCGACACCAAAAAGGAGGCGTGGCAAGCCTGCCGCGAAGCGATGCGCGAGGCGGATCGCGGCCGAGTCGTCAAGCCATCCACCCGCACAGTCGCCCACTTCTTTGCCGAATGGTTCGCGGCCATCGAACCGTCGGTCGATGCCACAACCTGGCAGAACTGGAGCGATTACGCGACCGCGTACGTGATCCCCCGGATCGGCGGTGAACGTCTTCAAGGGCTCGACGAACCTCAACTTTTGAAGCTCTACGCGACGTTACTCGCCGAAGGCCGAGTCAAGCGCGATCGCAATGCGGAGATGTACGCCTATTGGTCGGAGCGAGTCGCGAAAGGAGGGACGCCAACGGCGCGCGAGGTTTCCGACATGTGCCACACGACCATCCACGCGGCGCGAGCCGCGGTTCGCCGGTACAAATCCGGGATTCTTCCGAAGCAGCTGGCACCTGGTCTAGCGCCCAAAACGGTACGCAACATTCACGCACTGCTCCACCGGGCGCTCGCCGACGCCGTTGCATGGAAATACATCAACGACAACCCGGCAAGCAACGTCAAACCCCCCAAACGCCCCCGAACACGCCGGATGGTCTGGAATCCTGAGCAGATTCAGGCCTTCCTCATGTCGATCCAGCATGACCGGTTCGCTGCGCTGTTCTTGCTGGAACTCACCACCGGAATCCGCCGAGGACAGATTTGCGGGCTCAAGTGGTCGGCCGTTGACCTCAACGCCGGCGAGGTCGCGGTCCACGACAATCGCGTCGTCGTCAAAGGCCACGCCCGCGACAAACACGGCGGCAAAACAAAGAACGCCGACCAAACGATCTCCATCGATCGAGCCACGGTCGCCGCGCTACGCAGCTGGCGCGAGGTTCAGAACCACGAGCGAGAGTTCTTCGGGCCCGACTACCACCCTGGCGACTTTGTCTTCACCTTCGAGGACGGACGCCCACCTCACCCAGACACGATCAGGCAGCGTTTCGATCGTCTCGCGGCAGCTGCGGGGCTCTCGCGGATCACGTTCCATGATCTGCGGCATTCCTATGCGACGGGCGCGCTCAAAGCCGGCGTCAACCCGAAGGTGATTAGCGAGCGGATCGGTCACGCCAATGTTGGCTTCTTTCTACAGACCTATGCCCATGTCGTACGAAACGACGACAGAGATGCCGCCGAGCGTGCGGCCGCATTCCTTATCGGAGACAGCTGGGATCCGGCGTCCGAAGGCAACAGTTAGATGCTTAGCACGCCTAATGTGGCCAAATGCGTGGCCATCAGGCATGGAAATGGCTCCCGGAGGAGTCTCCGGGAGCCATTTCACCTGGTAGCCCTGAGTCAGTTCATTCCGAACACATTGTTGACTGATGTGCAAGTTGATGGCTTTGTGAAAGACGGGGCATCACGCTTCGTCTCCCCACCCCGGAGGCGGCAGCGGATCACGGCCCAGCTGCGGGCTGAGGTGGTTGCGGCGTATGAGTCAGGGCAGACCAGTCGGCAGGTTGCTGATGAGTTCGCACTGGGGCGGACAACGGTCCTGAAGATACTGAAAGCTGCTGGGGTGACGGTGCGACCGCAGGGGCGGAAGTATTAGGAGTACTTTTCGCCCCCTACGGGCACCCGTCTCGCCGCGCAGCGACCGTGAGTAATGCTCGACCGGTCTGAGACGGGCAAACCAGCAGTGATCATCTGTCTAGAGAAGCTCTTGCCCGATAGTGACGGACCAGGTAGGTGGGTGTGCAGTAAGTCTTGGCAGGTGTTCAGTTTGTCAACAAAACAACTGCCGCGGCTATTTCTTTACGGACTTCTGCAATGCTCGGAACTCCTTCCATATGTTATCGAGGCCGCGAATATCGATGCACTCTCTTACGCGTGCGATTGCGTTTTGCGAGTACCGTTGATGACGACTTCGCCCAATCTTAAATTCTTTCGAACAGGCCGAGTCTTCTTTTAGCTTTGACATTCTCACCACAGCAGTTAACTTGCTCGGACTGATACCAACCTTCTGCGCTAATTGGTTGTGACCCAAGTTGTAATAGCCAAGTTCATCGACTCGCTTCACACCGACGACGGTTGCGTTTGGCGTCCCTTCTGGCACGAGCGTTACAGGGATGCCCTCCTTGGTGGCGATCCGCAGGTTAACGTGCAGGCCCGTGTCCTCGGTGGTGAAATGGACGGCCGAGATGCCAGGAAAGACTTCATCCAGTGACTTGCCGGCCACGATGTGTTTGCCGAGTTTGCGCAGCTGAGAAGCGCCTGGCTGCAGAAGCTCACCCTGGAGAGCGCCATCAACAATGGCCAAACCGCGGAGGCGCGCCTCGGCCTCAGCTCGCTTTCGCCTGCCGGGCGCAAGTAGCCGCTTTATCTCGTCGACCTCCTCGCGGAACATGATCAATGGTTCCGTTGGCGCAACCGTGGAGACAGGAAGTGCTCGGCCCGGCAGTAAGTTGGAAAGCTCTTCATTGAACACCTCGTGCAATATGTCGCGAAATAGCGTAACTCCGCTCTGAGTGTGAAAATAAAGCTGCCCCTCGGACAAAGTCAAGAGGTGGTGTTGAGCAGCATCTCGAAGACCGTTAATGGTTTGGAGCACCAACGCCTGTTCATCGCTCAAAAACCTCACCTCGCCAGTTGATAGAGCTATGCGGACACAGTCATCAAAGCCAATGGTGTTCTTTTCGCGCGGCTTGCGGATCTTGCCGCCGCGGAAGAGGATTGCGGATTTGAGCAGCATCTCGAAGGAGTGATCGAGCAAGATAAGTACAGCCTCCAGGCGCCCCACGTCCCATGGCCGATTGAAGTGGTCAATGCTCAGCAATAGCGAGTTCGTCGCCTTTTCCTTCAATAGCTTCGATTCTTTCTTCAACCCGGGTGCCTCACTGTGCAATCCTAGCTGTCCACATTCCACACGAACACCAGTAGTAAGAATGGAGCCAATACCCCCGGCGGGTTGGGCACCTCCGGACATTTTGAAATCCATTCAAAGAATTGCCACATGCGAAAAGGCTAACGAGCTTAGACGTTATTCGCGACGCGTACATATGCTCTTCAAAAATCCCACGATGTTGTCGGATATGCATTCACGATAAGAATAGCGCCCAAACCTAGTGTTGCGCCGCCAAGCAGGCGAGTCCGTCAGGGCGCTTTGAAAATTAGAGGGCCCAGCTCGCTCATACTCATATACTTTCGTATCCAGTGCCAATCGACGGATCCCTTTTTAATCGGCATCCGCACTTTCGTTTCCCGAATCCTAGCTGTCGACCACTTCCGCCCGTAGTTCCACCGATATTTCTCTTGTCGGACAATCGTGCAAAAGAAGAGCAAATCCGCTGGCTCAGACTTGAACTTTGGTTTAAGCACTGTAACGTCAGCGGATGCGATGAATGGGGCCGGCTGGAAGAACGCCGATCCAACATCGCCGTTACTTGCAATGGTGATGCAGTTACCTGGCCAGTCAGCATCGACCGCGATCCAACTCGAAATGCCGTTATTGAGACCCGAAGCGCTGACGTACGGAGTCACACCAGGCCGCTGATTACGTTTCAATATATTGCGACCTCGATGCAGTTCGAATAGCTCCGATATAGAGACAAAATCCATGTCCACCATGTCGACTAAGCGAGTACGTTTTGTGGCATACGGGGCAGCTCGCTCAAAGACAGGTACCGCCGTTTTCTTAGCCCAATTTGGCATTTTATCGGGAAGGGTGAGCGATCGCAGAGTCCGATTCGCTTGACGGCCAAAGTTAAAACGAAAGCGATTAGCTTGAATGCACTGAGCCCACCACAGCTTTTCCTGTAAAGTCATCTTCTTTCGCGGTGAAAGTATGGCCACGTGGTATCCAGTATAGAAGTCGCGTGGCTGGACAAATGTCGCTAGGGCATGATTCCGCGAACGAAGCGAAACTGTCAAACTACCTGCCGGCGCAGGATCCAGGCCGCTTATATCCGATACCCAAGCGGAGACTCCGTTATTACGAGCTGTTCTCGAGACGAATGCGATGCCATCGTCGGAGCTGGCCCGCTGAAGCTTATTTAGCGGTAGACTGTGCCCAGATTTGACCTCAAATAGGTCTTCAACAGTAGCCATCACACCTCCTCGTCGGCGCTAACCGATCCCTCGGGATAGGCGAGTTTAAATATTGCGAATTGTCGAAGCGCATCTTCGAAGTCGCGCAGCGTGAGATGCGAATAATCAGTTTCCATGTATGCTTCGGCGCACCACTCATCATTAGCGCCGACCACGCGTGTGACGCTTGCGCCGGCCTTAACCTCGCGGGAGTGGTACGAGTGCACCCAGTCGTTGCGGATGCCATCCCAACGGTGGTTTAAGTCGATCCTGCCGCGATCTTTCGTCTTGACGAAGCCATCGTCCTTCCAGTATCCGAACCAAGTCGGCTGTGGTGACTGCCCATGCGGCTGATGGGCTCGAAACACCATTGCGCAGGCGATCACACCGACAGGATGGAACAGGTCATTCGGAAGTGACATGACGGCAAGTAGCGTGTGCCGCTCGAGCAGCTTTTCCTTGGTCGGATGTGACTCGATGGCGCACGACATCGGCATTACCACCACCGCCGTACCGCCGGGCGCCAGGACGTCGAGAAGTGTTGACAAATAATCAAGCTCGTGGAGCCCCTCACCACGCTGACTAAAGGGCGGGTTTATAAGTCCAATATTCGGGCGCATATGCTTCAGAGGATCAGGCTTATCAAGTTTCGCGATAGTCTCCGGATCGAAGCACGATCCTTGGTACAGATTCGCTTTGCCGTCGCCGCGGAGGATCATGTTTGAGGCGGCCAGCGCAAACATGTCTGGTCGTTGCTCTACTCCTACGAGCTGGTGCGCCCTGATGCGCTGCCGTAGTTTGTCGTCGTTACCGGCTTTCTCGTCCATCTCACGCATGGCCGAGATCAGAAAACCGCCCGTACCAGCACAGGTATCGACGACCGTGTCCTCAACACCGACGTTCGCGATCTTGACAAAGAGCTCAGTCAGATGTCGCGGTGTCAGGACTATGCCGAGGCCTTTCTTATCGCCACCGGTGTATCTTAAGAATTCGCCATAGAACTGACCGATAACATCGACGTCGTGGTATTGATCAAGGAACGGCCGCACGTGTTCGTCTATGTCGCCGATCAAGCGCACGAGTGGCACTTCGCCAGCTTTGGTGGGCTTGGGAAGCTCCGGATGCGTACGGACGAACGCATAAGGCGCCAGCATTATTTCGCGCTTCCACGAGACAATATCTGCGTCGTCGACAACTCGCGCAATCGCCGAATACAGCTCGCGGGCCAGGTCCTTCGGTTTATACGACGACCAGTTTCGTTTGAAGGCGTCGTCACGCAACGCCAGAAGAATCCCCGACACAACGAGCGGCTTCTCTGGCTCGGACAGTTTAGCGTAGTCTCGCATATAGTTATGAAGCGTACGACTAAAGGCCAGGAGTTCCGCTTCGGTTCTTTGTCGCGTTGAAGGGTCGAAAGTCAGCAAATCGAGGTACGTCTGAACGTTGATTAGCGTATTGACGGGCCCATTAGGTGAGGCAAGGGGTTGAGCTGTAGCTTCTCCCTGCAGTTGCCGATATGTGGAAACCAATAGATTGTTCGCTTCCGTGCCGCTTACCGCGATCGCGATAACGTCGTATTTCGCCGCTAGGAAACGAGCATAATGCAAAGCCCCATCAACCGCATATAAAGACGGCTTAGAATTGTCCTTTGTTTGATGAAATCGTTTGTTCGCCTTACATTCCACCACGATGACCACGTGAGGCATTGTCACGGGAAAGGTGATGATGAATTCAGGCTTACCTACCCCGTCGCCAGACTTACTCGCGGCTGACAACGCTTTCTTAATGACTGGGATCGAGCTTGACTGCTCCTCGATAAACTGCGAATCGATGCCGTGCTTTGCGAGGTGAGTCCGAACTATGTTCTCGGTCGCCCGCTCATTAGGCATTGGCGTTTCCTACTGGCACGATCCGAGACCCAACCTGACGCGCCCCCAGCTCATCGCACCGGTGTCGCGCCTTGCTAGCTGGAGTCCCGGGTCGGACGAATCACTCACGGAAGGGAGCTTATCGCTGGCTGCCGACAAGGCAGCGGAAGCTGCGCCCGGCGCGCTGTCTGGCCGGTTCCGTGTCCCTAGGCCTTAACCGCGAGGGAAAAGAGCGGTCTACTACCAGCGCGGCGCTCGCACGCGGACCTCATGCACGGGGATCTCCCACGGCGCCAGCGGCCGGTCGACCACGGGCCGAACCGTCTCGGGGCGAATGCGTTTGTCGTTGTGCTCACGCGTAGCCGTCAGCGTGAACCGCGTTGTGCTGCCTTAGCTCGTCGATCACCTCGGCAAGAAGAATATTGAGTCGACGCACTTCAGCTTCAGCCGCAGTAAGCCGCTCACAGAATGTGACTGACCGATGTCCGCACCAGACGCGAAGCAATTCGTGGACCGGCCGATAGTGCTTGCGGTAGTACTCGTACTCCCACTCGGGCGACGAGGTCTGCTTGCCGGAGCCGTCAAAAGCGTCGACTTCGCGGCCGCGCTTACAGTGCTCCCGAATCTGGGCTTCCTCAGCGGTGATCCGGTCGAGGATCGGCACGGGATTCACGGCGCAGACAGATCGAGCTATCAACAGCGTGCCTTCTGCACTCAACTCCAATACATCGTCGCGTTCAAACCAGTCGACCGACTTGTTCCAATATGTCGCTCATCGGCTGATGCATCAGACGCTCTAGCGCGTCACGATCCCGCACGGTCGTGCCGTTGCGATTGAACGAATCATAGTACTTAGCAATCTCTTTCGGGATCAGCGCATCGAACACCTCGCTGACGGCTGATTCCTCAACCTCATCTAGATCGCAGCTACTGAGCCGCAGCCGATTCGCCATCAACTTGTCGTACTCCGATACCCTGCTCCACGGGCCATGCAAGCGCGAGCCGGGAACATTTTTTTGAGTACCCGCATGCCCGCCATCGAGGAACTCAATGTCTACGCGCGTCGTTTGCTTGAGCTTCTGCATCGCGAGGATCTTCACGCGTTCCGACGGGTCGAAAGTCTTCGCGCGGTATATCCACTCGTCACCGACCTCCATGAGTCGATCCTGCACCGGCAAGCAGCGTTGCGCTTGCGGAATCCAAACGTCGCGGAATCACCAGGAGCCAGAACGGAACCCGAGCCGCTGGCGGAACTCCTGTATCTCCGAATAGCCGGGCTCTTTGAGCCTCGGCCGCCTGATCGGCTTTGCAAACGGATCGCGCTTCGCTGCATATTCCTGGCACCAGGTCAGCCACTCGGAGGCGGCGGCACGGTCGTCAGGGTCGGCGATCAGTTCGAGCCTGGCGGCCATCTCGGCGAGGTAGCGTCGCAGCCGTCCCGCCAGCTCCCAGTCGTCGAGGTCTGCCTTAAGACGTTCACCGAGTGCGTGCTGAACGTAAGCTTCGCGAGCGAGTGCTTCTTCGCGGGCCTGCCGTGCCTGCCGCTCGATCTCGGCGCGTCGTTCGGCCTCCCTGCCCTCGGCGTCGATAACGGCCCACCGCTCGAAGGTCATCATCACGTCCGGCAGCCGACTCTGCAGCGATAGCGTCTTGGTCTCGGTCCAGGATTTCTTGGAGCAGAAGCGGCTTGTCGTCTCGATCGCGATGCTCAGTCGGTTCGCCGGCACATAGTCGTATCGTCGTGGCGGCCAGTCATAATTCTTGGCCCGCTCTAATTCCTCCGCGGTAGGTGGATGATCAACACGGTCATTCGGTTGCCAAATGCGCACCGAGCACTCGATGTCACCGACGGTGAAGATCAAGTCGCCATCGAGCTTGGTGTTCTCGTGGGCGTAACCGCGGTAGTTCTGACGGGATGCGCGCACAGGGTATCCGCGAGCATCCGCTTCGCGGGCAAGAGCGTGCAACAGCCGAAAGGCTCTCCCCCGCAACTCTTTTTCAATGGAGTCAAGCCGCTTGCCGTCGCGCAGCGCCGCCACTGCCGGATGCCACCGCCCAATCCGCTCAGCAGCAACGACGTGGGCCGGTGATTCTGTCTGCCAATCCGACACCGACGACAACCGAAAGACGACATGGTGATAGGACTTACCACGAACCATGATGACTTCTTGGCCGTCCGGCGCCATTCCCCGGCGGTTGATGATGCCGACCAGGCTGGAATAGCTAGTCTTGTCGTCGGTGGTGTCGATTTCGAGCAGGCCACCCGCATCGACGATGTCCTTGATCAACTTTCGGGTCGGCGTCAGGCTGTCAGGTCGCACCTGCTTCTTGGGCCGGACCGCAACAGCGTCGAGGGCGGGCGGCGTCACTGGTTGCATGGCAACCGCCGACGGCCTTACGGACGGGCGTATCGAGGTCGACGCGCCGGCTGCGGCGGTGCTTGGCGAAATGGCCGGATGGGTACGTACCGTTCGCCAGGTAGTACTCACCGGCTGGCAGGACGGCTGCGCTCCAGGTGCCGGCCGCGCTTCGACACCGTCACCACGCGCCGCGAGGCGAGCGCGTTTGCCGTGGCGTGTAACTCTGGATTGTTCTTGTTGGACGACGTTGACGCGGTCCCGACTGCGGACGTACCGGCTGTCCCGACCATCGCAGATCCCAAGGTCAAAGCATGAAGTTGCGTTGGAAGAAGTCCCAATGACTGCGCTATGCGGTCGCAGCAGACAAAGTTCAGCGCGTTTCGGAGTCATCCATCCGGTCCGCAGATATCGTTAAACTGTCGGGCCGGGGAACCCGACCTCCCATCTTTGCGGTTCCCCGGTTCGGTCCAGTTGCTATGAATTACTAGTGTTCGCACGGTGCGTGGTGGACTGCTCAGTGTGAAGAATGTCTGGTAGAAGCGTGATGACGATCCGATGGCAGTCAACTAAGCGGTGGCGACCGGTAGGATGTCGCGGTCGCCGCTCTACGCGACCAGGAAACCATCGGATTCCAAACAACGGCTTGTGCGTTGGGCAAGTGACACAGCGAAAACCGGTCCCCGTGCGACCTTCGTCGAGGCATTTGTCGTGCACATGGGCATCCGACACGGGCGACCCAAAGGGTGACGGCTATTCCGAGCAGTCCGACATCGCACGGCAAAGCCGTGTGATAGTCCGTATGTGAATCGACAGACCTAACGCAATTTATAAGGCGGCTTCGTCGAGCTCCATGATGTCGTTGTCGAGCGTGTCGATGACCTCACGAGTGCTGGTGAGCAGCGGCAGGAAGTTCTTCGCGAAGAACGATGCCACCGCGATCTTGCCCTCGTAGAAGGACCGCTCATCGCCGCTGGCCCCGGCGTCCAGCGCCGCCACGGCGACCGCCGCCTGACGCTGCAACAGCCAGCCGATGACCAGGTCGCCGACGCTCATCAGGAAGCGCACCGAACCCAGGCCCACCTTGTACAGGCTGGTCACGTCCTCCTGCGCCGCCATCAGGTAGCCGGTCAGCGTGGCCGCCATCGCCTGGACGTCGGTCAGGGCCTTGGCCAGCAGCTCGCGCTCGGTCTTCAGGCGGCCGTTGCCGGACTCGCTGTCGACGAACTTCTGGATCTGCTCGGACACGTGGGCCAGGGCCACACCCTTGTCGCGGACGATCTTGCGGAAGAAGAAGTCCTGCGCCTGGATGGCGGTGGTGCCCTCGTAGAGCGAGTCGATCTTGGCGTCGCGGATGTACTGCTCGATCGGGTAGTCCTGCAGGAAGCCGGATCCACCGAAGGTCTGCAGGCTCTCGGTGAGCTTGGCGTACGCCTGCTCCGAGCCGACACCCTTGACGACCGGCAGCATCAGGTCGTTGACCTTGACCGCCAGCTCGGCGTCCACACCGTGCAGGGCCTCGGCGACGGCCGAGTCCTGGTAGGTCGACGTGAACAGGTACAGCGCGCGCAGACCCTCGGCGTAGGCCTTCTGGGTCATCAGCGACCGGCGCACGTCCGGGTGGTGCGTGATGGTTACCCGCGGTGCGGTCTTGTCGGTCATCTGGGTCATGTCCGCACCCTGGACGCGCGACTTCGCGTACTCGAGCGCGTTCAGGTAACCCGTGGACAGGGTGGCGATGGCCTTGGTGCCGACCATCATGCGGGCCTGCTCGATGACCTCGAACATCTGCGCGATGCCGTTGTGCACCTCGCCGACCAGCCAGCCCTTGGCGGGGACGTCGTGCTGGCCGAAGCTCAGCTCGCACGTCGCCGAGACCTTCAGGCCCATCTTGTGCTCGACGTTGGTGACGTAGACGCCGTTGCGCTCGCCGAGCTCACCGGTCTCGAAGTCGAACAGGAACTTGGGCACGAAGAACAGCGACAGGCCCTTGGTGCCCGGTCCGGCGCCCTCGGGGCGCGCCAGCACCAGGTGGAAGATGTTCTCGAACAGGTCGCCGGAGTCGGCGGAGGTGATGAACCGCTTCACGCCGTCGATGTGCCAGGAGCCGTCCTCCTGCTGGACCGCCTTGGTGCGGCCGGCGCCCACGTCGGAGCCGGCGTCCGGCTCGGTGAGCACCATGGTCGAGCCCCAGCCGCGCTCGGCGGCCAGCACGGCCCACTTCCTCTGCTCTTCGGTACCGAGGTGGTACAGGATCTGTGCCAAGCCCACACCTATCCCATACATGTATACGGCCGGGTTGGCACCCAGGATGTGCTCGTGCAGCGCCCACAGCAGCGACTTGGGCATCGCAACGCCGCCGAGGGCCTCGTCGATGCCGACCTTGTCCCAGCCGGCCTCGATGACGGCGTGGACCGACTTCTTGAACGATTCGGGCAGCGTCACCGAGTGGGTCTTCGGGTCGAAGACTGGCGGGTTGCGGTCGCCCTCGACGAACGAGTCGGCGATCGGCCCCTCGGCCAGCCGGCTGATCTCGTTCAGCATTTCTTGGGCTGTGTCGGCGTCCAGGTCGGCGTATTCGCCCTGGCCCAGCGCCTTGTCAACGCCCAGAACTTCGAACAGGTTGAATACCTGGTCGCGGACGTTGCTCTTGTAGTGACTCACCGCATCCCCGCCCCTCAAGCGTTACTAGTAGCTCGAAGACGTTAACGCCTTCTGGCCGTTAGCGGTAACCCCATGAACTATTGATGCAGAGACTAAATGAACTGCCGGCGGCCAGTCATCATTTGTGTGATCGACCCCTAGGCTCGCACCCGACCTGCGAAATAGCCGTGAAGGTCCGTGCGCCGTCAATTGACGGAAAGCCAATGTTGCCCTAGAGATTCCCTGTCCTGCATAGCTTTTGGTGTGGACCAGATCCGGGCAAGGAAGCTCATCGGGCGGTGGTCATGGGTTTGCGAGCCGAATTGGCTGGACCGACCCATCTTCCATCAACGGTGCCTGAAGGTAACGCGACATTGGTTGTATAGGAACAGTTTTCACAACGGTATAAATCAGATACGCAACATTTGTTGGGAACCTTCGCCCCTGAGCTCTCTTCTCCCACATGCATTCCCGTCCCGGACCAGCGGCCCGACCAGCCCAGCCCCCTTTGGCATGTTCGCCTCGGATCGCGCGCAGGTACAGGTCCCATTCTCCGCGCATCAGGTGGGTGATCTCGGAACTCCACACCCGCATCGGGCCAACCCTGATCGAATCGGCCCTCGACCGGGCCAGGCGGAAACGATTCGGCGGGATGGACGACGGTGCTGCGCACTTTGAACGTACGCGAGCTGATCCCGGCGAGCCGTATCTCGGCCACGATCTTGGAGCATCTTCTCCGACACCTTCTCGCCGGCAGCGCGAAGATTCAACGGTAATCCGGGGCGAGCCGGAGTCGCGTGATGGCCGACGATTTTCACAGGCAGGGTTTACCGTTGCTCTCGATCCATCAATTCGGTTGTTGTCAAACGCTTCGCATCCTTGCAGTAGCGAGATGAGACGATCAGGAACTGCGCAACTGATGATTTTAAGCAGTTGCGCAGCGAACTACATCCGCTCGCCGAACCTGTGGCACCTCCCGGCCGAATCCGTCAATCCACAGCGTGAAGATCTGCACGACATGACTGGACCAGGGAGCATTCAGGGTCGCGCGTCGTGAACGTTGAATCGACAGCGGCAGCCAATGACAGCATCATATCGCGATCCGACTTCGGTGCGCTTCTTCGAGATCGGATGCAACCTTGCCCCAATTTACCGCGCACCGCTTTGCCAATTCGATCAAATGCTCGAGGCAGTGTGCCGGTGCAGGATCGAAGACACCCGCCGCATCAGGGCCAATAGAGCGAAGGTGCAACCAGCGCAATAGTTTTCGCCCTTCCGCGTTCATCCGTAAAGTCGGGTCCCGAGCAAGGATATCGAGCAAAGGAGCTACGTCGGTAGCCATCTCGCGATGGATGGTCAGCCGCGGTCTTCCACCCGTGCTACGGCCTAAGTTCTGAGAACCAACTGTTATGCCGCATTCGCTCCCACGAAGCCGATCGCGAACAGCTCGTACCGTGTTCGGGGAGACGCCAGCTTCAGCCGCGATCTCGCGAAGTGTCGCTTCCGGCTTCGCCTTTATCAATTCGGCAACCAATGCTCTGCTCGCAGCGGGATTAACCGGACGCAAACGACCGTCTTTCCCGAGCCGTGCATCTGGATTCTGTGGACCTCCACTTTTCGACCTAATGCCGCATACAGTCTTAGCCGATAGCCCGGTGATTTCTGCGATCACACGGTCTGACCAATGAGCATGCGTGCCAATGATTCGTGTTGCCGCAGCACGTCGGTCAGCCAAGGACAGCGGGAGACCGTGAGTAACGTTCGCCCGAACCGCCGCAATGAAAGCCAGATCCGCTGGTCCGTCGACAAATTGAACTTTTACCGAGTCGAGACCTTGGTTCAGGGCCGCAGCTACGCGATGAAACCCATCGACGATCTGCATCGTGGGACGGTGGACCAGAATCGGCGGAAGCGGAGTATCAGCTTCTACCAGCCTACGGACATGCTCAAGATTAATCCCCGACGACCTTGGAGACCCCGCTGACGTAAGCGCAGAGATAGGAACAATGGACGCTTCACGTCCACAACCCTCGCCAGCAGGTCGAACGGCTAGCCTCATTCCCGAAGCCGCAATATTAGTGCTGTGCACTTCACCCCCGGACCTGGCAGCGCATGAGCCTCGATCTCGCACAGTCCGAAATCGAGGCTCACAGCGGAGTAAGCTACTTACCGAAACAACAGTACACGATGGAGCCGCTCGTTGCATACTCAGAAAAACGCGGTGTCACGCCTCGGGTAAACTCGCCGGTGACGTTGAGGAAGCACAGCTGGCGGCCCAGACATGATCGGGGCCTGACCGGCGGCCATGTGCGGTTGCGCCGCGCCGTTGCCGAGGCGTATCCGCTTGCGGGTCTTGGATGGACGTCGCAGCCGTTCGTCTTTCCATAATCGGTGCGTGCGTTGGGGATTGCCCCATGCCGACTGTCGGGGCTCAGCAGTTCCGGCGGCGGACCTCCTTTGAGCACATCGATGCCAAGGGCTTCCTCGGCGACCAGCTTCTTGAGCCGCTGATTCTCCCACTCAAGCTCCTTGAGCCGTTTAGTGTCTTCAGCATTTATCCCGCCGTACTAATTTCACCGGTGATGCCAAGTCTGGTCAACCGACCTCCAAATGTCGCACCTCCCCGAGGTTTTCACGTCACCGAGCAGCCGCTCACACTCACGAAGCCTGCGGACTACCTGCTCGGGTATATGCCATCGACGTGCAATCACCTGAATCCCTCTCCCCGATTCTGGTGCATCGGACGGGCTCCCATAGGAACTTGCCCGGACCGGCAGCTCACGTCATCGCTGTTACACGCCCGGGGTACTCAAGTCCGCCAGAACGGCCGTGTCGTCGGTCCACATCCCGGTAGCCACTGCAGGGAATGCCAAGGGCCACCGCGAGAGCCGCGGAGGCTATGGGCCGCGATCGGACGCGCCACTCTGCCCGGAGCCGCATTGCAGCACCGCCGCACCGACTACACGGCCCACTTGATGTCGGTCACCCCGAAATCGTCGTGGCTTTGGTGCGGCAAACTATGGGCAGCCATCTTTGGCCTGGTCATCTACCGGCGGCAAATGTTCGAGGCGCCGCACGTGATCGACCATTGCCGTTAGGCTCTCGATCGCCTGCGGCGTCAAGCCCGAGGCCCGCATGGCAAGCTCGCGCACCCCGGTATCACGTAGCGCCTGCAGAAGGCCGAGCTGTGCGTCAACCTCAGTATTCACGTCGGGGTCAATGAGGTAGGACGGGGGCACCCCAAAAAACTGCGCGATGGCTCGCAGATGCTGGAGGGTCGGGTTTACCTTCAGCCCCGCACGCAGCTGCCACAGGTATGCTGAGCTTATTGATACACCGGTCTCTCGCGTAATGGCGTTTGCTGCCGCGGCGTTAGACAGCTGGGGTTCTGTGGGCTTACGCATAACCTCAAAAAGCCTATTGAGCTTGGCCGATAGGTCCGAGGTACCCGCACAGTCGGAACTCGTGTCGTCGCCCAAAATACCCTCTCCCCATGTGCGGCCATCCCTGCACCGAGGTTACTACAGAGTAGCAAGCTCGCTTTGGCGGAGCGGTACAGTGCCCCGCAGTTGCGTCTGCAAGCTGCCTCGAAGACATATATGCCAGTACACGAAGATGCGCTAAAACGGAGAGACCGCTCGGCGCCCGCCGACCCCGAAAGCATCTTCCACGGAGATGTTCATGTCGACTGAACCCGGTAATCAGCGGTAATGCGGCTGGTTGTCAGTTCAGCGGCCGGACAATCGAAGCCAATTCCAGGTTAACCACTCGTGTGCGACGCGCGCGGGCGCGGCACCAATCCGGTCTTTGCGTGCCGCAAAGGAAACGGCCACCAAAACCATCGACCGAACAGCGATGCTAGCCCCGGAACGAGGACTGACCGCACAAGCAATGTGTCCACCATGAGCCCCAAGCCGACCGTAGTTCCGATTTGGGCAACGCTGGCCATATTACTCCGCACCAAAGCGAACATAGTGACACCGAAAACGATTCCCGCCGTGGTGACCACGCTACCTGTCCCATCGAATGTCCGAATCATGCCGCTCCGCAGTCCCGCCGTACACTCTTGCTTCAATCGCGCCGTCAGCAGCAAGTTGTAGTCGGCCCCTACTGCAACCAGCGCGATAAAGGCGATCGGCAATACAGCCCAGTGCAGTTCTTGACCTAGCAGAAACTGCCAAAAAATGACACTAAGACCCATCGCTGACAGATACGACAACATGACTGTGGCGACTACCGCCAAGGCGGCTACGGGCGCACGCAACATCAGTAGCACGATTAAGAGTACGAGTGCCAGGGCGACGGTTGCTAATAGCAAGAAGTCATGTCGGACGGCGCTCTGCAACTCCCCGACCACCGATCCAACACCTGCCACCAACAGCGAGTTCTGCGCCAGGGGCCCCTCTTTCGTCACAGATTGGATCGCACGTGGGATGTCGGCTGCTAGCCGTGCTCCGTTGTCGCCGAACATGTCTCCGTCACCAAAGACTAACAGCCGCACAGACTTTCCGTCTTTCGAAAAGAATAACTGCGATACGTGCTGGAATCGGCGGTCTTCAAGCGCGCTTTTTGGTAAATAGAAACCTCCTTCGCCGCTGTCTTGAAAGTCCCGTCCCATCTCTTGTAAGTAGCTACTAAGATCGGCCATCTGTGGTTTGAGCGAGTCCAGGGCTGTCGACACTGATGCGATTGTCCTCTGGGTCTCAGACAGGAATGATTCGAAACCTTGCAGACTGCCGGAGGCGCCGGCCAGCACACTGGTGGTATCTGAAGCACCCTGCGCAGCTTGGCCAGCGCCCGAAGTTAAATGTGTTGTCCCAGCGATCACCGCGTCAATCGGATCGATTACCTTGAGCAGAAGTCCGCATAGCGCCTCGCCCGCGCATTCGGGCCGCGACCCGACGTAGCGACGCAACGGATCCAGGTAGCCCGACAACGTAGCGGCTGATACCTGCAATTGCTGCACACCCGCTGACATGTCGCTGGTGCCAACAGCAACGCGCCGCAACCCCTTCGATCCGCTTGCTAGCTCAACTTTTAGGCGTTCAATGGAGCTAGCCATATCCGACAGCGACCCAGGCAACTTGTTGATGGAGTCGAGTTGCCCGGTCATTGCGCTGAGGCTGCCGCCGAACCTGTCACCAATTTGCCCGACCTGGGACGTGATCGCCGCGTCCGTCAGAGGGGTCCCGGCTGGACGAGAGGGCGTTTGAATCAGTTGAACTCCGGGCTGCTCCAGAATTTTCCGACTGACTCTTTCGATGGCGATCAACCCTGCAGGCGTGCGCAAGTCGTGGTCTGTTGTTAACACCACGATTTCCGGCAGCAAGCGATTAGGCGGGAAATGTCGGTCCATCGCCTGATAGCCGCGATTAGATTCCGTCGATGCAGGCTGTGCGCGCATCTCGTTGAATCCAATCTGCATAGCCAAGGTCGGGGTAGCGAATAACACCAACACAGCTGTAGCTACGATGACCATCGGGATAGGCCATCTGGCAACAGCCACACCCAGGCGCCGCCACTGTCTTCGGTGCGGCGACGGACGCGGCTCCGCGAATCCACGCCTGCCGGCTATCCCAATCAATGCAGGAAGTAGCGTCAACGCCGCCAACATACCAATGAGAATGCTGACGGCACACGGGATGCCAGCGCTCCGAAGCAATCCAAGGTCGGCGCAACTCAGTGCCGAAAGGGCCAATGCGATCGTCAACGCTGATGCGACGATCACTGGTCCCACGCTTTCGTAGGCGGTCGCCAATGCTGAATCGGGATCCAATCCTCGACGGCGCTGCTCATGGTACCGGCCCACCATGAATATTCCGTAGTTCGTGACGGCACCTAACGTGACGGACGCCAGCAGGTTCTCGCAGAAGATCGATACTTCGATGACGTCGTGCTGGCCGAGCAGCGCCACCACCGGACGCGCCACAAATAGGGCGGCGGCAACCGGTATCAACGGGATTCGTGAGCTGACAACTGAGCGATAGACAAGGATGAGCAGGATCGCGATCAACACCGCGGTGCTAATAATTGTGATTAGCAACTGGTTATCCATGGAGCCTAGTTCGTCGGCAACCGTTGGACCTGGACCTGTAAGGTAGACGTTGAGGCCACGGGGCGGTGACATCTCGGATATGTCATGACGCACCGCACCAACGGCGTCGTGCGCCTCCGTCGTTCCGAGTTGTCCCCTCAATCGCAACAGAACCGAAGCGGCTCGCTTGTCCGGGCTTTCGGCGGCCGATGCCGCTAACGGATCCGCCCATAGATCCATTAGTGCCTCAACGTGGTCCCTGTCGGCGGTTAACGCAGCGACGAGTTTCTGATAGTAACCGAAGTCGGCTGCGTTTAGATCTCGTGGCGCTTCCATCACTACATAGGCAAGGTTGTTTGTCTTCGAATCGCCAAAGATTTCGCCCATTTGGGAGATAGCAACGCTGGACGGAGAATTCGCTGGCAAAAACGACCGTGAGTGCTCGCGAACGACCCGCTCCAATTGCGGGATGCAAACGTTACCCGCAATCGCTAGGACTAGCCATACCAGCACGATCGCGCCCGCATGGCGACTGCAGAAACCAGCGACTGCACGCAACCCGCCCCCCGCCGGGCCGAGTCGCCGTCGCAAATGCCATCGGTATGACCGGTCGGGTGACGTTGGCGAGATTCCAGATGTCCTAAGCGTTCGTCGCCGAATATTCACATCTGAAAATAACATAATCCGTTGGGGCGCACCACGTCTAGATATTGTTCAGGGACCCTAATCATTGACAGGTCATATGCCATCAGGGCGAGGCACTTGCATGTGGCTGGGCAAAGAGCGTCGCAACGGCATGCCGACGGAGTTTCCCTGAGGGAGTTTTAGGCAGCGAGCCCGGCGCTAGTAACGCGACGGTGATTGGCGAGCACCCAACCTGCCTTGTGACCGCGTGGACCACGTCACGACGAATCCGATCGGATACCTGATCGTCGTCGTAGTGCGTCGACTCCGCCGCGATGGCAAACCCCTCTCTTTCGGTTGGGCTTGTTACGCCAACTGCCGCGACATTTCCAGGGCGCACACCATCAACCATCTCCGCTGCGCGCTCGATATCAGTCGGATACAGATTACGCCCGCCGACGATGATGACATCCTTTTGCCTACCGCATATGTAGAGGAAACCGTCCTCATCGCAGTACCCCAGGTCCCCGGTGTCGAGCCATCCATCGGCGTCGGTCAACGGCGACACCCCGTTCGCATCGACGGCAGTCCGTGCGACGCTGTCTCCACGAATGAGAACGCTACCGATTTGTCGTGGTCCACAGTCTTTGCCGCGGTTGGCGATCCGAACTTCCATTCCGAGCACGCACTTGCCGACGGACGCGATCTCAACGGTGGAATCAGCATCGACTGGCAAGCTGACCGGCGCGGCCAAGTGTCTGCGAGTCAAGGTATCAATGTTGACCGAATCCCAGCTGGGTTTATCTTGTCTCGCGGTCACCGAAACGACCAGCGTCGCCTCCGCCAGGCCATAGCCAGGCGCCATCGCTTCGGCGGAAAGACCGAATTTCGCACCAAGGAGTTCGAGTTCTCTTAGGTCCGATGGCTTGATGGGTTCAGCCCCGTTAAGCGCCACTCGGAGCGAACTCAGATCGTACTTGTCGGTCGTTGCCCGCTGCAGTACGCGATTCAAAATGGCGTACGCGAAGTGAGGTCCGGCCGTGATGGTGCCACGATGCGTCGTTAGCAATTCGGGCCAGACGGAAGGATTGCGGACGAATTGCTCCGGTGTCGTTGCTACCAGTTCGGCACCGAACTGCATCGGCCATGCCAAAAATGCAATCATCGCCATGTCGTGAGATAGCGGCATCCAATTGACAAACACGTCAGACTTGCGGTCGACACCGAATGACGTGTATAGCGCCGCGGTAGCCGCCCATAGATTTCCGTGGCTGATCTCGATTGCCTTGGGGTTACCAGTCGATCCAGATGTCAACTGTCGCAGAGCAATTGCATGTTCATCAGCATTCACTAAGGTGAAATCGCTACACCCATCACCTTCAGCGGTACCAGTCGTGACTACAACGAGGCCGTGATCGCGCAGAACGCTAATCGCCCAGTGATATGGCTCTCCTACAACGACAACTTTGGCATCCAACATAGCGACCACCGCCAATGTATCGCTTAGCCAAATGTTTCTGTCCATGCGCGCCGTGGGCTGCTGCAGCATAGTCACAGAAGCCGCGCACATCCAGATAGCTTGCGTTGCCCATGCAACGTCAGCCGGATCGGCCGCGAGGATCGGTACGGACAAGCCGGGCTCTATGCCCATTCCAATCAAGGCAACTGCTAGCCGGCGTGAACGGCGGTTAACCTCCCGCCACGATAACCGGATACTACCGCTTGAAGCGCAACTAACCAGTCCGCGATCCGAAGCGCCCGCGGAACGAATAACATCAGCGATGAATCGGCTCAAGACTACTCCTCGTCAATAACTGGCATCGCTACAGGGCAACCGGTTCACTGGGCCTGCCGCCTAACCTCGGCGCGCTGCATCACATCGTCAAGAAGCTCTGCAGCATCACCAACTGTGTATATCTCTGGCATATCATCGCCCATGACAGCCAACCCGAGGCGATCTTCGCAGGTCAACATGACCTCAAGCGTCATAAGCGAATCGAGCCCAATTTCACTGAAAGTCGTCTTACCATCCAGCCGATGTCCTTCAACCGGCGCAAGCGACGTAATTACCGACACCAACACCTCATACCCATCGACCGTTTGCTCGATTGTCATCAACTAACCTCTTCCTTTTTTGACATGACAGCACCAGGGGCGTCTAACCGCGCCATGAACGTGGTCAGCGCCGAAGCGACTAGTTCTGGTTGTTCGGCCATCGGCGAGTGACCAGCCTCAGGTATGCCGACGAACTGTGCATCAGGGAAGTGCTGCGCACTTCGCTCCCACTCCACGGCCGGGGTCAAGGTATCTTGCAGGCCCCACAACAGCAGTGTCGGCGTGCTGATCTGAGCGAATCGTCGCGCGGCCTCATAGCTGTCTGCGATCCGCAATGCGCGGATGATGGCGAGCTTTTGTCGATTACTAATGTCCGCGAAGGGCCCGTAGACTTTCTCCACCAATTCCGGGGTAATGAAGTTCTCGTTGTAGAACATCTTACTTGCCTGTTCTGTACCGAAGGCCTTCGAAATCAAGCGTGGTTGCACGATGACACGAGCAGGGACCGCAGGGGTCTTTTGCTCCAGCCCAGGCGATCCGCTTAGCACGAGTCCAGTAAGTAACGATGGAAATGTCGCCGCGAGCTCAAGCGCGACCAGTCCACCAAATGAGTTGCCAGCAAGAACCACTGGGCGGCCGAAGTGCTCTTCAATCAGCAACCGAACCATCGCCACTAGCTGGTCGGGATGGGACACGTTTGGCTTGAGCCCCAATGGCTCATCGAGCGCGACAACCTCAAATCCCTCCGCCGCCAGGGCAACCGCGACTTCATGCCATACCCACTCGCCACCAAACAGCCCGGGCAACATCAAAATACCGGGAAGCCGCGCCCCATTGCTATCGGCGCCCGCCCACTCGTGCATGAAGTGCTTGACTGGCGTCGAAGCTATGACCACATCGGTCTCTCTTACCTGTGAAATTGGCAACATCCGATTTCTCCTATTCTGATATTTGGTGTTGAAGTTGCTCCCGGCGAAACATTTGACCGGAAGCACGGTCTCGGACCTTAACCAGAAAGGTCTCGGGTGCGCGGAGTACAAACTTGTGGTCGGGGGAGGCATCAGTGGTTTCGGCCGCGCTGAATCGGAATCTCGCGCCGAGGGCTGACAACAGAACCGACGCTTCATGGAGTGCGAGGACCTGCCCAATGCACACTCTGGCCCCAGCGCCAAATGGCAAGTATGCGTACCGATGGATCGGACGTCCGCGGCCCGCTGCGAACCGATCAATCACGAATTCGTCCGGCCGCTCCCAATAGCGGGGATGGCGCTGGAGGAGATAAGGGCTGATCGCGACGACCGTACCCGGAGCTAGGGTAAGCCCCCCTACGCGATCATTTACGAGGGCACGCCGACCGATGATCCACGCCGGCGGATAAAGGCGCAACGTCTCCTTGAAAAGGACATCCGTGAATGGCGTATCAAGCTCGTCATCAAGCGCGCGCTGCCACTCCGAGTATTCCTCGGGGTGGCGGATGAGCTCAATCCAGGCCCACGTCAACGAGTTTGCGGTGGTCTCAAAGCCAGCCAGCAAGAGCGTGGCAATCTGCTCTGTCAGCGCAGTTTCTGAAAGCGCCTCATCCTTGCACAGTTCGCCCCAGGCCAGTCCGGGAAAAGCTTCGCTGGGCCTCTCGCGCTTCGCGTTCCTGATTGTCGTGTAGAGCTTCTCACGAAGTTCTTGAATCGGACGATGAGAGCCTGGACGGACCGAATTGGCGTTGCTGAGTAGAGTTCCGATGCTCTCACACTGATCGCTAAACGATTCGTGGCGAAATCCAAATAAGAGCCGCGTTGTCACTGCGAGAGTGAATTCCGAGATAGCAGCGGTGAGATTTACTGCCTGATCGGTGTCCGCGATGGTTTCCAGTCGCGCGATCATCTCGTCTGCACAGACTTGCGCAACCGAACGCATTTGGGCGACCGCCTTGAAGGCCGGTGCGAGCAGTTTCCGTTGGTGCACCCAGCTCGTTCCTTCAGCGGTCAGCAGCCCATCCGCCACCTCTTCTTTGAAGAATCTGTTGGGCGGGGTGTCCTTTGAATACCTGTCGGTCCGCATCAGGACCTGCTTGACGTAGTCCGGATGGTTTACGAGCACGTGCCTCTCGCCGTCCGCTTTAAACGCAATGGCGTCGCGACCAGTATTGGCCAGCCTTACAAGCATTGTCTTGGTAGTTTCTGACGACTCATCACCATCAGTACGTTCAGCCATATGGGTGACTTCCTCGCATCTTCGACTAGGGAACAGTGGGGGCGCAGCAAAAATTCAGGGCCTTCCACGATCCGTTAGGACGGGGACGGGGTCTACCGCGTTAGAAAATCAAACAAAGGCCGCCGATCCCGGTCGGTGATGTCCAAATACCCACGGCTAGCACGGAATTCAATCCGCACTGCCCCCGCGGGCGTGTCACGCGAGGCTCTGGAACTCCACCGCAGATGCGGGTGGATTTGACGGCCATTTGGTCTCCCGAGGTCACCTTTTAGAAGGACACGCGGACGCTATATCGGATCAGCTTGGGGGGCAACGGATGTGCAACTGGAGTTCTACTCGCAGAGTGATTCGTCCTCGCCCAGTCTTGATCAGATGAATGCGCGTGACAAAGGAAAGTGCCGGAAGACATACCCACGACCCTCCTGGGCTCAGGGGTGGAATTAGTTGTGCAACTGTGGAACTGAGGCAGTTGAACAAGTCGCGTGCCGCCCGTTCGTAGTGATTGAACCAGCAGGTTTACAGTCCCGCCGTCCGACGTCGGGATGAGTGGGATGAAACACCGATATCGCAAGCCGCGTACCGCTAAGGACGTTTCGGCGCGCCGCGCATCACATTTCGAGGGCGCGACCGGGGAATAGATTGCACGCCAACTCAACGTTCCATCGCCACAGCGCATGACCAGCGCCGCGCTCATACCGGGACGGACACCGCCAAGCGCCCCATCGAGTTCCGCACGGTTCAGCCCAAAGTCCGACGCTGCGGGAGTTCGCCAGCGGGTAGTGCGACTGGCCACTGTCCGCCGATGAAAAATATCCCGCGTTGACAAGCGTGGCAAGTAGACGTCGGGCGTCGAATCGGGAGCAGGCTGCCCGGTAGTGCGTGATCGGTCGCACGACTGCTCGTGGTGGCGGCTGAGATCGGCGTGACAAGGGCTGGGACGTTGGGAGCGCGCCCGACGCCGAACTGCCCGGAGCGCGATAATGTCGGCGCGGTCGGGGATGCCGACAACAAAAGTCGGCCCGCCCGTCCTGCTGGCGAATACCTATTTCGTTTGCGCCTTGGGGTGCCGAGGAAAGTAGTGGAGCACTGAGGCCGCTCAATCCGCCCAAAGGAACGCACACCAGAAGCAAAGAAACCAACACAGTGATCGAGAGCTTGCTTGTCGACCCGAAGGACTGGGATCGATCCACAGATCAAGTGCTACAGCACATAACGTGGGACCACGACAAGCTCCGATGCGCTCAGGGGTGCGTGTGGCCAAGCAGCCACGGCTACCCTCGTCAGCTGCAGCAGATCGTTGTGGTTCTGGCCCTGAGCCGTAGCGGTGGAGATCTACTACATGTGATCGGTGTCAACCTGGCCTGACAACGCCGTTCTCATAAGCAAAAACAATGGCAGCACCACGGTCGCGGAAACCAAGTTTCATGAATATCCGCCCGACGTGGCTCTTTACCGTCAGCTCGGAAATGCAAAGTTGATCAGCGATTTCGCCGTTGTTAAGACCCTTAGCAATCAGCATAAGGATGTCACGTTCGCGTCGGGTGAGGCTGTTCAGCGATACGGCCGGTGCGGGTGCAGCCGCGCTTCGATAGGTGGTAAGTACACGCGCCGTGACGGCCGGGTCCAGATAGCTGTTACCGCAGCCGACAGCATGAACCGCTCTGATCAGTTCCTCTGCCGAAGAATCCTTGAGAACGAATCCGGCAGCCCCGGCGCGGAGTACAGCAGATAGCAATTCGTCGTCGTTAAACGTCGTCAATGCCAGCACAGGAGGCCCGCCGCATGCGGACAGCAACCTGGTTGCCTCAATTCCATCCATGCGCTTCATCCGCAAATCCATCACCACGACATCAGGTTGCAATAGTTCGACCGCCCGATGAACCTCGTCTCCGTCACAGCACTCACCGACCACTTTGACGCCATGCTCCGGTTGGAGAATTAGTGTAAGGCCGGAGCGCACAAGTTCCTGATCGTCAACGATGAGAGCACCGACGACGGACTGAGCGCCTCTCACGACGGTGATGCCGGCGTTGGGGGACGGACACCGTTGGCATCGCAGAGCAGTGTCGCTTGCACCGACCAGCAGGTTGGACCTCGGTCAATTGCGATTGTGCCACCGAGAAGTTCGACTCGCTGGCGCATTCCCTGTAGCCCACGTCCGTCCGGGGCTGCGCAAGCTGCGGGCTGCTGCGGCAACTCGTTTACGACGACAAGCTGGGTAGCCCGGCGTGAACTCCTCACAGTGATGGCCGCCGATGACTCAGGCGCGTGCTTAGCGATGTTGGCCAGCGATTCCTGCGCGATCCGGTACAACGCGAGTCCAGCCGCTGCAGAGGCGTGGGACAAATCGCCGTCAATCGTGATAGATAGCTTAAGTCCTGCACGCTTGAAATCGTCGGCGAGTGCAGCGATGTCAGCAAGCGTTGGTTCTGGCGCAACCCCACTGCCCCTCGGGTCTAGCAAACCTACTGTCCGGCGGATATCGGCCATCGCCTGGCGTCCGAGGCGCTCGGCTTGTCGAAGGGGCTCAACGGCCTTATTTCCACAATCACTATATTCCAGCGCGTGTCGCGCGCCAGTGAGATGAAGCAGCGTGATGCTCAGCGAGTGGGCAATAACATCATGTACTTCGCGAGCGATGCGTCGGCGTTCATCAGCTGCGGCGTGCGCCGCCAACTGGCCATGCAGCTGTCGTTGCTCAACGAGCAGTGCCTGCTGTCGGCGCATTAGATAGCCCACGATCCAACCGATGCCCACGAACATCAGATACAGGGCTGGGGTCTCCAAGCGATGCAAGGCTGCAGCGATAATGATCAATGCTTCTGCCGACACGGCGGCCATCAGACCTCCAGCCGTCAGGGTGATCGCACTGACCGTCCCGACGTTTAGGGTTAGCAACAGGGGGGCAAAGTCGCCCGGTACCGGCGTCGTCGTTGCAAACAGCAAGGTCGCAGTGGCCGATACCCAAGCTGCCCACAGAATAGGCGCTTGAAACTTCGCGACATCTAAGAGGAAGAACAACAGCCAAGGAGCCAGCGCTGCCGCGATCGCTGCACACGCGGTTGGCCTGTCCACCGCCGGACGTTGGAAAATGGAAATCGCACCGATTGCCACCAAAGTCAAATCGATGACGATTACAAACATCCAGCTGAAGCCAGCGGGCAGGATCCATTCCTTGCGGAGCCCTAGGTTCCACAGTTTGCTCGCCACCGACGACGATATCGGGCCCTGGCAAGCGATCGATCGGCTACCTCTTGGCGACGCTGCGGAGACGCCGAGCTTACCATGTCTCCATGCTGTGTCGCCG
>NZ_LZLL01000543.1:0-20522 GCF_001669335.1 Mycobacterium sp. 1245852.3
CCGCCGGTTGGCCACGATGCCGGCCAGGGCGACGGCCATCAGGGCCGCCGACGCGGTCAGCATCATCGTGACGCTGCGTTCGAAGAGCAGGCCACCGGCCAGCGAGCCGGCCATGATGCCGACCTGGAACGCGGTGACGTAGAGCCCCGACGCGCCGTCAGGGTCGTCGGCCCCGTTGCGCATCGCGGCGGATTGCATCATCGGCGAGACCGCGGTGGCCATCGCCCCCCACAGCACGATGGCGGCGGTCCCGATCAGCGCGGTGGCCACGCCGGTCCGGCCACCGATCGCCAGGGCGGTCAGCGCCACGAAGGCCGCCGTCAACCCTGTGATGCACAGGATGATCGCGCTCTTGGGCCGGTGGTCCAGCGGCCGGGCCACCAGCGGCAGCGACAGCAGGCCGGCCAGCCCGTAGGCGGCCAGCACGAAGGCGAGGTTCGGCCCGCGCACCCCGAGCACGTTGCGGATGACCTCGACGATGTAGGTGTAGGAGACGAAATGGCCGGTGACGGCGATCATCGCCAGCACGCTGACCAGGATCAGCCGCGGGTTGCGGTGGTGTCGCGACCGCGGACCCACGTGGGCGAGCTGGTCGGAGGTGAGCACCATCTCCGGCAGCATCAGGCGGGCGGCGACCGTGACGGCGGCGGCCGCGACGGTGACGCACACGACGGCCAGGCGCCAGCCCCACATCAGGCTCAGTGCCGCGGTCAGCGGGCTGCCCACCACCAGCGCCAGGCTGGTGCCGACGTAGATCGACATGGTGGCGCGCCCGGCGTGGCTGGGCGGCACCAGCCGGGTGGCGATCGGTGCGATGACCGCCCACAGCAGGCCGTGGGTGATCGCGCAGAGCACCCGCCCGGCGGCCAGCACCGCGAAACTGGGCGCCAGCGCCGAGATGACCTGTGAGGCGGTCAGGCAGCTCAGGCTGAGCATGAGCGCACGACGCCGGGGCCAATGCGCGGTCCAGCGCACCAGCGGAAACGTCGTCAGCGCCGCCACGAAGGCATACCAGGTCAGCAGCGTGCCCACCGCGAACAGGCTGACGTGCAGGTCGCGGGCGATGGCCGGCAGCGCGCCCACCGGCAGGATCTCGGCGGTGACGTAGGTGAACGCCGCGGCCGCCAGCACAGCCAACTGAGCCGCGATCCGTGGGGTCCACGTTCGCGCGGCAGCATTAATTTCGGCAGTCATGGCGTCTGTATCGGCCGGACTACCCACTTCCTGGGTTGTCGCGCCTAATGCGATCACACTGCCTTACCGTACGGACCGCAACTACGCCTCCCCCTGAATCAGGGCCGATACGCAGGTCTCAACTGCGTCACCGATCAGGAACGAACCAGCCGCGCAATCGCGGCGGAGGCCTCGTCGAGCTTGGCCTGGGCGTCCTCGCCGCCTTCGGCGACTGCGCGGGTGACGCAGTGGTTCAGGTGCTCGTCCAGCAAATTCAGGGCGACCGAGCGCAGGGCGCTGTTGACGGCGCTGACCTGGGTGAGGACGTCGATGCAGTACTTGTCCTCCTCGATCATCCGGGCGATGCCACGGACCTGGCCCTCGATCCGCCGCAGCCGTTTGGCGTAGTTGTCCTTCTGCTGCGAGTACCCGTGCTCGTCGGTCATCTGCCACCCCTGCTCACTCGGCCGCCCGTCGGCGGCATCACGCCGGACTCCAGCTTATACCCCAGCGGGGTATCACCCCGGAAATGGGCATCGCGACTGGCCAGCGCATACTTGAACAATGCCCACCACCGATCCGGCCACCACCGCCGACATCAAGCCGCGTAGTCGTGACGTCACCGACGGCCTGGAAAAGGCCGCCGCCCGGGGCATGCTGCGGGCCGTAGGCATGGGAGACGAGGACTTCGCGAAACCGCAGATCGGGGTCGCGTCGTCGTGGAACGAGATCACCCCGTGCAACCTCTCCCTGGACCGGCTCGCTAAGGCCGTCAAGGAGGGCGTGTTCTCGGCCGGCGGGTATCCCCTCGAGTTCGGCACCATCTCGGTGTCCGACGGCATCTCGATGGGCCACGAGGGCATGCACTTCTCCCTGGTGTCGCGCGAGGTGATCGCCGACAGCGTCGAGACGGTCATGCAGGCCGAGCGCCTGGACGGCTCGGTGCTGCTGGCCGGCTGCGACAAGTCGCTGCCCGGGATGCTGATGGCCGCCGCACGGCTGGACCTGGCCTCGGTGTTCCTCTACGCCGGCTCGATCCTGCCCGGCGTCGCCAAGCTGTCCGACGGCACCGAGCGCGAGGTCACCATCATCGACGCGTTCGAGGCGGTGGGTGCGTGCGCCCGGGGCCTGATGCCGCGTGAGGACGTCGACGCCATCGAGCGGGCGATCTGTCCCGGCGAGGGCGCGTGCGGCGGCATGTACACGGCCAACACGATGGCCAGCGCCGCCGAGGCGCTCGGGATGTCCCTGCCGGGCAGCGCGGCGCCGCCGGCGACCGACCGCCGCCGCGACGGGTTCGCCCGGCGCAGCGGTGCGGCCGTCGTCGAACTGCTGCGGCGCGGCATCACCGCCCGCGACATCCTGACCAAGGAGGCGTTCGAGAACGCGATCGCGGTGGTGATGGCGTTCGGCGGCTCGACCAACGCGGTGCTGCACCTGCTGGCCATCGCCCACGAGGCCGACGTCGAACTGTCGCTGGACGATTTCAGCCGGATCGGGTCGAAGGTGCCGCACCTGGCCGACGTCAAACCGTTCGGCCGCCACGTGATGTCGCACGTCGACCACATCGGCGGCGTGCCGGTGGTGATGAAGGCGCTGCTGGACGCCGGGCTGCTGCGCGGCGACTGCCTGACGGTGACCGGCGCGACCGTGGCCGAGAACCTGGCCGAGATCGCCCCGCCCGACCCGGACGGCAAGGTGCTGCGCGCGCTGAGCAATCCCATCCACCCGACCGGCGGCATCACCATCCTGCGCGGATCGCTGGCGCCCGAGGGCGCGGTGGTCAAGTCGGCCGGTTTCGATTCCGACGTGTTCGAGGGCACTGCAAGGGTTTTCGACGGCGAACGGGCCGCGCTGGACGCGCTGGAGGACGGCACCATCACCAAGGGTGACGCCGTGGTGATCCGCTACGAAGGCCCCAAGGGCGGCCCCGGCATGCGCGAGATGCTGGCCATCACCGGCGCCATCAAGGGCGCCGGCCTGGGCAAAGACGTGCTGCTGCTGACCGACGGCCGGTTCTCCGGCGGGACCACCGGCCTGTGCGTCGGCCACATCGCGCCCGAGGCGGTCGACGCCGGGCCGATCGCCTTCTTGCGGGACGGCGACCGGATCCGCCTGGACGTGGCGAACCATGTCCTCGACGTGCTGACCGATCCGGCCGAATTCGAGGCCCGCCGCAGGGATTTCACCCCGCCGGAGCCGCGCTACAAGACCGGGGTGCTGGCCAAGTACGTGAAGCTGGTCAGCTCGGCCGCGATCGGCGCGGTCTGCGGCTGATCGCCGCCCCGGGCCGCACCGCGCCGGCCCGGGACCGGCGAATTGCCTTGCTGCTTAACCGAGTTCGAGGCTACGCGTGCGTGCCCGCCGCGCGGGTGCGCATGCCGAAGTAGGTCGCGTTGAGCCCCAGGAACGTCAACAGCGCCCCCGCAACGACATTCGACCACGTCATGCCGGAGGTCAGCGTGACGCCCGGCAGGATCCACGTCGAGACGATGACCCACACGCCCAACACCGGTAGCGTCCAGGTCATGCCGTGCGCACGATCCAGCGTCGTCGCGAACCCGTAGGCCAAGAACGCCACCGCGATCCCGACGATAAGGTCGGACGTGGCAAGCGATCCCGTCCCGTTGAATCCGATGATCCACGGCGACGCCGCCACGTACAGGCCCGTCAACAGGACCAGCCCGAACGTGACATGCGCACTCATCGACTCGGCAACGCGCTCGTAGCGCGCGCGAAGAGCCAACAAATCGGGGTGGTGATCGATTGATGAATGGACTGTACTCATTTTGTGACCTTTCTGTTATGCGACAAGCCTTTTGAGCGTTGCCGCACCCATCCATCTGCCGTCCAGATTACGCCCGCGCGCGGTGGACCAGCAACGAAAATTGACGCCCCGGCAAGCCCGGGAGGTGGGGCGATTTCGGCGACCCGCGTAGCGTCTTGAGGCATGGACATCGCGGACCGGCTTGGCCTCGATGTGCCGATCGGCCAGGCCGGCATGGGTGGCGGGCTGGCGGGCGCGGCACTGGCGGGCGCCGTCGCCGCGGCGGGCGCACTTGGCACGCTGGGCATCGACACGCCACGCCGGCTACGGGCTTCGATAGATGAAGTGCGAGAACGGGCCCCGGGCCGCGCCGTCGCCGTGAACCTGCTGGTGCCCTTCGTCCATCGCCGGCACGTCGCGGTCTGTGTCGACGCCCGGGTGGACGCGGTCGTGGTGGCGTTCGGCGAAAAGCTGGGGCTCGTCGAGCACCTGCGCGAGGCGGGGATCTTCGTGTTCGTGATGGTGGGCACCGAAGCGGCGGCCCGAGCCGCGATCGCCTGTGGCGCCGATGGTTTGATCGCGCAGGGGCGCGAGGCTGGGGGCCATCTCGTCGGGACCATGCCGGCTCTGGAGTTCGTGCCGCCCGCCCTGCGCGCGGCGGGGACGCGCCCGGTGTTCGTGGCCGGGGGCATCGCCACCGCCGCCGACACGCGCGCCGCGCTGGCCGCCGGCGCCAGCGGCGTCATAGCCGGCACCCGCTTCCTGCTGACGCACGAGGCCAACGCGAACCGCGCGTACCAGCAACGAATCTTGCAGGCTGACAGGACGATCGAAACCAACCTGTTCGGCCTGAGCTGGCCGCTGCGCCACCGCGTCGTGCCCAACGCTGCCACCCGCCGCTGGTGCGGCGAGGACGGGCAGGCCAGGCCGCTGCCCGCCGCCCTGAACGCGATCAGCCGCCCGCTGTCGGCGCTGGGCTATTTCGACGCCGGGCCGTTGATGCGGCTGCAGTCACCGGCGCTGCCGTTTTTCACGCCGCTGGCACCGGTGGCCGGCGTGCCCGATTCCTGGCTGGACAGCGCCGCCCTTTACGCCGGCGAAACCGCCTTGCGGATAGACGAACTCACCTCCGCCGGGCAGGCCGTGGCCGACCTGAACCCCCGCTGACGCCCTACCGCACCACGGCGAACGCGAAGCCGTCCCAGTGCTTGGCGCCTACCGTCTGGAGCACGGCCGTTTCCAGCCGCGGATCCTCACCCATCGCCTGCAGGGTTTGGCGCACCGCCTGCGCTTGAGCGTTGGACTCCGGGTCGAGGATCTGGCCCTGCCGAATCACGTTGTCTGCCACGATGATCGCTCCGGGACGGGCCAGCCGCACCGCCCAATCGAGGTAGGCGGGGTAGTTCTCTTTGTCGGCGTCGATGAAGATCAGGTCGAAGGGGCCGGTCACCGTTGGCAGCGTGTCCAGTGCGGCTCCGACGATCACCTCCACCCGGTCGGCGAGACCGGCCCGTTCCAGGTTGGCGCGCGCCACCTCGGCGTGCTTGGGCTCGTATTCGAGCGTCACCACCCGCCCTTGCGGGCCGGCGCCGCGCGCCAGCCAGATGGTGCTGAAACCACCCAGCGTCCCGAGCTCGAGGATGTTGCGGGCACCGACGGCACCGGCGAGCAGGCTCAAGAACTTTCCCTGCTGCACCGACACCGCGATCGGCGGCAAGCCGGCGGCGCTGCTGGCCTCCAGGGCCGCGGTCAAGGACGCATCGTCGTCCACCACCGTGCTGTCCAAGAATGCGTCGACGTCTTTGGGGGTTGGTTTCTCGGTCATGGCGCCCACGCTAGCCGCGGCCGCCGACGACGGCATCGAGCGGCGGGGCGGTATCGCACCGGTCGCGACTCCTTGCGTATACCCATGGGGGGTATATAGTGAGGGTGCGGTCGACCCGCACCGCAAGAGTCACCACAACGAGAAAAGGGTGAGTTAAATGGCAACATACGAGGCCGGGACCGAGTTGACGTGCGGTCACGAAGGCTGCGGCTGCCGCGTCCGCATCGAGGCCCCCTGCCACTGCTCGGGTTCGGGTGAGCCGTACCGCTGCACGTGCGGCGACGCGTTGACCCCCGTCAAGTAATCCGTCGGGCCGGTCGTGCGTTCGGGCGTCAGACCGTGATCCTCATCGCCCGAACGTACGGCCGGTCAGCTCGACCGTGGCGTGCAGGCGCATCGCGATCGCCGACGCGCCCACCGCCACCGCGTAGGAGCCCGGGTCGATCCGCCAGCGCCCGACGCCGCCGTCATAGCGGGCGAGCAGGCGCGGATCCGCCTCGAGGGTCACCCGCCGCGTTGCACCCGGCTCGAGCTCGACGCGCTCAAACCCCAGCAGCCGTAGACACGGCTTTCCGGCCGCGGCCGTCAGGTAGAGCTGCGGTACATCCGCCCCGGCACGGTCGCCGACGTTGACGACGCTGAAACTGGCGCTGACGGTATGTTCGCCACCGACCACCAGGTCATGGTAGTCAAACCTGGTGTAGGACAAGCCATGACCGAAAGCGAACATCGGGTCGTGGCCACACCGGGCAAACCAGCGGTAGCCGACGTCGGCCCCTTCGAAGTAGTCGATCGTGGTCGGCGTCCCCCACGGTTCCCCCGCGCCGGGCAACTGCGGGCGCGGCGTCTGGGCCAGATCGGCCGGGAAGGTGATCGGCAGCCGGCCCGAGGGATTCACCTTGCCGCTCAGGATCTCCGCGATGGCACGAGCGCCGGCCTGGCCCGGAAACCATGCTTGCACAATGGCATTCACCGAGCCCCGCCACGGCATGTCAGCCGGATTGCCGGTCTGCAGAACCACCACGGTGTTGGGGTTGGCGGCCGACACCGCCGTGATCAGCTCGTCCTGGCCCCACGGCAGCGAGAGGTCGGCGATGTCGAACCCTTCGCCCTCGGCGCGCACGGCGAATACGATGGCGATGTCGGCCGTCGCCGCCGCGCGCACCGCCTCGGCGCGGCTGATGCCGGGATCGAACTCTATCTGCGCGTGCGGCAGCCGCTTTCGCAATTCTTCCAGCGGGCTCGACGGCAACAGGTACAGGTTGCGCAGCGCGGCCTCCAGGCCCGGGCCGCCGATGGGCACCACGCCCGCGTAGCCGCCCGCCGGGACGACGGTGCTCGAACCGTAGCCGGCCGGCACACCCAGGTGCGCAAACCCGCCGATGACGGCGATGCGCGCGTTCGACTCGGCCGCCACCGGCAACAGCCCGCGGTTGGTCAGCAGCACGGTTCCCTGGCGCGCTATGCGCAGCGCAATCTCGTTGTGCGCGGCCAGATCCGGCGCCGGGGCCGTATCGGTGCGCTCGGCTCCGACGGCGAACATGGATCGCAGGATCCGGCGGACCATGTCCGACAGGCGTTGCCTGGGCAGCCTGCCGTCGGCGTAGGCGTCGCGCAGCGGCGCACCGAAGGACTCGGCCTGCCACAGCAGCGCGTCGATCTGGGCCCCGCACTCCTGGTCCAGACCGGCCAGGGCGCACTCCCAGCTGGGCGTGGCGCCCCAATCGGACATGACCCAACCCCGGTACGCCCAGGCGCCCTTGAGCACGTCGTTGATCAAGGCGGAGTTGGCCGCGGCGTAGTCACCGTTGACCTTGTTGTAGGCGGTCATCACGGCGCCGGGCTGGGCGCGCTCGATCGTCAATTCGAAAGCCAGCAGGTCGGATTCGCGGTGTGCGTCGGGGTCGATGACGGCGTTCAGGAAGTGCCGATTGGTTTCGTTGCAGTTCAGCGAGTAATGCTTGACCGTCGAGATGACGCCGTGTTGCTGGATGCCGCGGATCGACTCGGCGGCGATGGTGGCGGTCAACAGCGGGTCCTCGGAAAGGTATTCGAAGTTGCGGCCGTTGCGCGGGTCGCGGGCCAGGTTCATCGCGCCGGCCAGTTGCACGTTGAACCCGCGGCTGCGGGCTTCGCTGCCGATCACGTCGCCGGCGGCCCGGGCCAGCGGCGGGTCGAAGGCCGCGGCCAGCGCCAGTCCGGCGGGCAGCGCGGTGGCCGTGTCACCCTGGCGATAGCCGGGATTGGTGACGCCCAGCCCGGCATCGCTCATCAGCAACGCGGGCACCCCGAGGCGGGGAACGCCGGGCACGTATCCCGCGCACATCGGCACGTTAGCGGGGATGCGCTCGTCACGCACCGGCCACATGTCGCCGGCCCCCATCACCGAGACCAGCAGCGCGAACCGCTCGTCGTCGGTCATCCGGGCTTCGACCTCGCGCGCCCGCGCGTCGGGATCGGGCCAGCTCACCGCACGCCCTCTTTGGCGTAGACGACGCGCAGCACGTGCCCCAGTTCCGGTCCCATCACCAGCTCCGTCAACTCACAGATCGTCGCCACGAACTCGGGGCCGTGCGGCGGCTCGGCCTGGCACAAATGATGCGCCACTTCGTGCAGCATCACCAGCTCGCGCAGCGCCCAGTCGGCGGTGTCACGATCGGGCACCGCGATAACGCCTGTGCCGTCACGGTTTTCGTAGTGCGCGGCGGTGGCGGCCCGTCGCGCACGGACCCGCAGCGGTGACACACCCGGCCACCGTTGCCGCACCGCCGCCAGCCCCAGCACGTCGTCCACATAGCGCTGCGCGGACTCCACCGAGCCGAAACGCCCCTCCGGCGGCAGCGTCAATTGCGTGCCGAAGAACTCCACCACCGGGGTGCCATGCTGGGCGGCACGGTCGAACAGCGTCCGGACGAACTCCTCAGCCGCATACAACTTGGAGCGTTGAGAATCCCGCGGTGGGGGCTTCCCCGCGCTCACCCGCTCAGCGCGCTCCGCGCCCCGGGCAGTTCGGGGCTGTTGCCGAGCCGCGCTCGCTTGCCCGCCCGGTCGCCCGCGCGTCGCGCCGCCGACGAATACCCTGCCGACGCCCGGCTGGCCTGCCAGGTGCCCCGCGCCTTCGACGCGCCGCGGTAGTAGTCCACCAGCTCGACTTCCTTGTCCCGCAAGGCAATGGCGGTGCCCGGCGACCGGCGGCGATCCTTGGTGGCTTCCTGGCGGGCCTGGTCGCGGGCCTCGGTGAGCCGCTGGCCGACCCGCGCCCCGAAGGCCAGCTGGAAGTTGAGTCGGGCGGTGATCGTCGGCGTGGGACGATGCGCACCCGAGGCCAGGTAGGCGTCCGAGGCACGGACCATCTGCACCACCAGGCTGGCGTACAGGGCGTGGCTGGCGTCGATGTCCTCGACGAACCCGTAGGCGTACACGAACGTCGAATTCGAGGCCACGTCACAGCGCACGTCGTTGGCCGCGGCGATCAGCACGAACAGCTGCACGTAGGTGCGTAGCCCCTTGGTGCCCGCCGCCCCGATGGTGATCGTGCGCTGCGTCGGCGCCTGCGCCGCCGACCGCTGGGCCGAATGCGAGCGTGCCACCGCCAGGTCGATGGACGCGGCCGTCGCGAGCCGCTGCGCGGCGGACATGAACGCATCGGCTTCGTGGCTGTTGTCGGTGCCTTCGGCCTGACGCAGCAGCGCGGCAATGCGCGACAGCATTTTGTCGTCACTCACGGCGACGCTCCTCCCCATCGCTTGGCTCTGTCGCCAAAGTACGGGAGCCGGCTGACACGCCCCGCCTCACAGCCGAGCGGTGATCCAGGAGACCACATCGTCGAGCACCTGCTCGCGCTCGGGCTCGTTGAAAACCTCGTGGTAGAGCCCCGGATAGATTTTCAGCTCCACGTCAGCAGATCCCACGCACTCCACCAGGCGACGGCTGCCGGCGACCGCGACCAACCGGTCCTGTTCCCCGTGCACCACCAGCAGCGGCGCCGTCAGGGCCGGCGCCCGCTGCGGCATCGTCTCGCCGACCAGCAGCAGCGCGCGGCCGATGCCGGCCGGCACCTTGCCGTGGTACACCAGCGGGTCCTCTTTGTAGGCGGCCACCACCGCGGGGTCCCGGGAGATGGCGTCGACGTCGAGTTCTTGGGCCGGCAGTCCGGGCACGACGGCGCCGAGCACTTTGGCGGCCAGCCCGAGCAGCGGCGACACCTGATCCTGGGCCGCCACCGCGGGACCCGACAGCACCATCAGGTCGTAGTTGTCCGGGCGTTCGACGCCATAGGCGAACACGATTCCGCCGCCCATGCTGTGCCCCAGCACGATGCACTTGAGCCCGTGGTGTTCCCGGGTGGCGATACCGACCAGGGTGTCGAAGTCGGCGGTGTACTCGTGGATGTCACGCACCAGCACTCGCTTACCGCCCGAGCGGCCGTGCCCACGATGGTCCAGCGCGTAGGTGACCAGGCCCGCCTCGCCGAAGCGCTTCGCGACGTGGTCGTAGCGACGGGCGTACTCCCCGAGACCGTGTGAGAGCACCAGGACCGCGCGCGGTGCGGTCTCGGGCGTCCAGACGTCGTAGACGATCCGCACGCCGCCGTACCCGTCGAAACTGCGTTCGCTGCGGTTCACTCGGGGGTCCTAGTCATTACGGGCAGCGTAATGGCTGCTGATGTGGGCCGCGCGCCCCGACACTGCGTAGGCTCATGCGGATGAGCCTTCTCGCGCAGAACTCTGAAGGTGACCCGGTGGCCAACGCAGATTTCTCGGCGCACGCCGAACCGTACCGGCGCGAACTGCTGACCCACTGCTACCGCATGACCGGGTCGCTGCACGACGCGGAGGACCTGGTGCAAGAGACCCTGCTGCGGGCCTGGAAGGCGTACGACCGTTTCGAAGGCAAGTCCTCGATCCGGACCTGGCTGCATCGCATCGCCACCAACACCTGCCTGAGCGCCCTGGAGGGACGCCAGCGCAGGCCGTTGCCGGTCGGGTTGGGCGCGCCCAGCTCGGACCCGACCGCCGAGCTGGTGGAGCGCCGCGAGGTGCCGTGGCTGGAGCCGCTGCCGTCGCTGACCGAGCATCCGGCCGACCCGTCGGTCGTGGTCGGGTCGCGCGAGTCGGTACGGCTGGCGTTTGTCGCTGCGCTGCAACACCTTCCACCCCGGCAGCGGGCGGTGCTGCTGCTGCGTGACGTGCTGGGCTGGCGCTCGGCCGAGGTGGCCGAGGCGGTCGGCACCACCACAACCGCCGTCAACAGCCTGCTGCAGCGGGCCCGGTCCCAGCTGGAGGCCGTCGGGCCCAGCGCCGAAGACCCACTGGTGCAACCGGATTCGCCCGAAGCCCAGGACCTGCTGGCGCGCTACATCGCGGCGTTCGAGACCTATGACATCGATCGGCTGGTCGAGCTGTTCACCGCGGAGGCCGTCTGGGAGATGCCGCCGTACACCGGCTGGTACCAGGGGCCACGGGCCATCGTCACCCTCATCCACCAGCAGTGCCCGGCGGAGGGCAGCGGGGACATGCGCATGCTGCCGCTGGTCGCCAACGGCCAGCTCGCCGCGGCCATGTACATGCGCGCCGGCGACGTCCACGTCCCGTTCCAGCTGCACGTGCTGGATGTGCAGGGCGGGAAGGTATCCCACGTGGTGGCGTTCCTCGACGACGCCTTGTTCGTGAAATTCGGGCTGCCCGCTTCGCTGTCCGCGGGCCAGAGCTGACAGGACCGCCGCGATGACGAACGCCACCCAGGTGACGCCCATCCCCGGAAAGCCGGCGCTGCTGCTGAGCGCTTTCGACCTCGCCGACGTGGGCTACACCGTCGAGGAGTTCTTCGTCTGCGCCACGGCGTCCTGCTACGCCCCGGCAGGTGAACCGGCCCCCGACGGCCGATGGGACGTAACCCCCTCGGGCTCCGCCGATTACACGACCCGCATCGTGGCGCTGACGCCGACCGATTCTGCCCGGTTCAACGGGACGGTCATCGTCGAGTGGCTCAACGTCAGCGGTGGCATCGACGCCGCCGCGGTGTGGATGATGGCGCACCGCGAAATCATCCGCGGCGGTTACGCCTACGTCGCGGTGTCGGCCCAGCGGGTGGGAGTCGAGGGCGGCGACAACATGCTGGGTGCTGACATGTCGCTGAAAAGCCAGGACCCGCAACGATACGCGGACCTGCAGCACCCCGGCGACGCGTTCGCCTACGACATCTTCGCCCAGGTCGGCGGCCTGCTCAAAAGCGGTGAACACGGCGCCGTCCTGCGCGGCCTGCCCGCCCGGCGCGTGATCGCGGTGGGCGAATCGCAATCCGCGATGTTCCTCACCACCTACATCAACGCCGTCGACCCGCTGACCCCCGGCTACGACGGCTTCCTGGTGCACTCCCGGTTCGGCCCGGCCGCACCCCTGGACGGCGGCTCGATCTTCGCCGAATCCGTTGCACGGCAGGCGGTCCCGTTCCGTCCGGATCTGCGCGTCCCGTTGCTCGCGGTCATCACCGAGACCGACGTCTTCGGCGGCCCGCGCGACGGCTACTACTTCGCCAGGCAGCCGGACAACGAACGGCTGCGGGTCTGGGAGATCGCCGGGGCGGCCCATGCCGACAACTACACGATTCAGGTGGCGTTCATCGACAGCGGCTCGGCACCGCTGGAGGCGATCGTGACCGCCTACGCGCCGACCGACGTGTTGATGGGCCAGCGACTCGCGCACTACATCAACTTCGGCCCCCAGCATCACTACGTGGTGCAGGCGGCGCTCGCGGCGCTGAACGCCTGGGTCGGCACCGGCGAGCCGGCCCCCCACGCCGATCCGCTCGAGGTTCGGGAAAGCGCCGGGCCGCAACCGGTTCTGGACGGCAACGGCCTGGCCCGCGGTGGCATCAGGACCCCGTGGGTGGACGTGCCGACCGCCAGGACGTCGGGTCTGGGCGGCCAGGAGAGCATCATGTCGGCGATCTTCGGCTCCGGGGAACCCTTCGACGCCAACACGATTCGGCGGCTCTACCCGGGTGGGCGCGCGCAGTATCTGGATAGCTTCACCGCGGCCCTCGACGCGGCGATCGGCTCCGGGTTCATCCTGGCGGCCGATCGCGCCGAGATTCTGCAGCTCGCCGCCGCGACGTATCCCGGCGAGCCGGGCTAGGTAAGATCGCCCGGCTCCTTACTCGCGCCGTCCCGGCGCTCACCGTCGCCGGGCTAGAACAACCGGCTGTCCGGCGGCGGACCCGGCACCGGACGCAGCAGTCCGGCGCCGGTGATCAGCGGCAAATCCAGCGCGGACAGCAGCCCGGGTTGGGCCGCGCACACCGCGGGGATGGCGTTGACCATCCGTGACGCGCCGGCGATGCGGGCACCCAGGTCATGGTCGGCGTCCTCGGCCATCTCGAATTCGCACCGCATGGTCGGGGAGCCCTCGATCTCCACCCGGTACAGGCCGCGTCCGGACGCCTGCCCGTAGCCGAGGTCCTTCGGCGGGATCGAGATGTGTGGCTGCGGCCAGTCCGGGGCGATGTCGTCGCGCATGCGGGTCACGTGGTCGAGCACGAACGTCGGCTTTCCGTCGACGTACCCGGTGAGCGTCGAGCGCATCGCGGCGATGGTCCCGGCCGCGATGTGACCGGTGGGCGTGTCGAAGGACTCGGGGGACGGCACGCGTTCGTTGCTCTCCTCGATGTCGTCGATCTTGACGCCCAGCCCGGCCGCCAGCTGGTGCAGCACCGGCCCCCAGCCGAAGGTGAACATTCCCGGCTGCGCCGCGAACGCCTGATATTCCGGCGGCTGGCCGAAACCTAGGATCTCGTAGACGGCGGCCCTGTCCGGATAGGTGGCATAGTTGAACATCTCGGTAACACGCACCGACTCGATCACCCGGGAGACTCCGGTAAGGACCAGCGGCAGAACGTCATTGGCGAAGCCGGAGTCGATACCGGTGGTGAAGAACGACACGCCTCCGTCGAGGGCGGCTTGCCGCAGCGGGGCGGTGAAGGCGGCGTCAAGCCCGTCCGGAAAGACCAGCGGCACCACCGAACACGACACCACGTTCTTGCCCGCCCGCAGGATCGACACCATGTCCGCGACGGCCTCCAGCGGCCGCAGGTTGGCGCCGGCCGCGTATACCACCGCGTCGGCGTCGCCGGCCAGCAGGGCGGCCGGATCCTGGGTCGCCCGCACCCCGACCGGCGCGATGCCACACAGCTCTCCGGCATCGCGGCCGGCCTTCGCGTCGCTGTGCACGACGAGGTCGGCCAGTTGCAGCTCCGGATGGTCGATCACCCCGCGCAGGGCGATCACGCCCATCGAACCGGGCCCCCAAACTCCCACCTTGAACACGACTATCTCCTAGTATTAGGACCCATATGCTGGCATTTTGGACGGATAGTAAGGAGGTCGCGGTGGATACGTCAATGGCCGCGACCCGCGGCGACTCGGGCGCCAAGTCGCCGCCCACCGCGCGGGTGATGGATATCCTTGGCGCCCTGGCTAATTCACCGCACGGCCGGACCTCGGCCGAGCTGGCGAAGAACTGCGCGATCAGCACTTCCACCTGCGCGCTGGTGTTGGCCGAGCTGCAACGGAGGGCCTGGGTGTCCCGGCGGGGCGATCGTCGCTACGTGCTGGGCAGCGGGCTGTTTGGACTGGTCCACGGCTTGCGGCGGCAATTCCCGCTGCTCGACCGCGGGCGCGACGCGCTGCGCTTCCTGCACGATACGCTCGGCGCGGGCTGTTCGATGTCGAAAATCGGTGCCCGGCATTTGACCACGGTCGACGCGGTCGGCCACGGCACCGACGGTGAGCACGCCGTGGGGCAGCGCTTCCCCATCGACCCGCCGTTCGGTCTGGTGGCCATGGCCTGGCGCGACGACGACTCCGTCCACGCGTGGTTGCACGGCGTGACGCCGCGGCTCACCCGCACCGAGATCGCCGAGCACCAGCGGGTGCTCGCCGATATCCGCGCCCGCGGCTACGGCGCATGGCGGTTCGACGACACCCACCGGTCGCTGCACACTCGGCTGGCCGACGTGCTGGCCTCGCTGGAGCCCACGGCCCAGGTCACCCGCCAGCTCACCACCCTGATGACGATGGTGACCCTGCAGTCGGTCACCCACTCGCTCGAAACAGACTTAGCCACAACGGAATTCGTCGTCCTGCCGATATTCGCCCACGACGGCCAGCCCGAGTACCAGATCGAGATCCACCTGGGTCACTCGATCGGGTTGACCATGCCGGAGCTCGACGCCGCGCTTCGGCAGGCCCAAGGTCTGCTCACCGACGCGGTGACCTGACGCCGCCCACGATTAGGCTGGGGTCATGTCAGCCACCACCGAGATCAGGAGCGCGGCGAGCCGGGCCGTCACCACCACCGGATGGCTGACCTCGCGGCACGCCTTCTCCTTCGGCGACCACTACGATCCGGACAACACCCACTTCGGGCTGCTGCTGGTGAACAATGACGACATCGTCTCGCCCGGAACGGGATTCGACACCCACCCGCACCGGGACATGGAGATCGTGACCTGGGTGCTGCAAGGCGAGCTGTCGCATCACGACTCCGCCGGCAATCGCGGCGTGATCTATCCCGGTTTGGCGCAACGGATGTCGGCTGGCAGCGGGATCCTGCACTCCGAACGCAACGACTCCCCCAGCGAGCCGGTGCATTTCGTGCAGATGTGGGTGGTGCCGGACGAGGCCGGCGTCGATCCGAGCTACCAGCAGCACGAGATCGACGACAAGCTGATGGCGGGCAATCTCGTGACGATCGCCTCGGGGAGGCCCGCGCACGACGCCGCGATCACCCTGCACAATCGCAACGCCGCGCTGCACGGAACCCGATTGCCGGCCGGCGCATCGGTAAACCTTCCGCGGGCCCCCTACCTGCACCTCTTCGTGGCCCGGGGCCAGGCCGTCATAGAAGGCATCGGGGACGTCGACGAGGGTGACGCGGTGCGCTTCACCGACGCCGACGGCCGGCGCGTCAGCGCGCGCGAGCCCGCGGAACTGCTGATCTGGGAGATGCACGCGAAGCTGGGCGACTGAGGCCGTAGAGGGTCGGCGGGCCAGCCCATAAAGTGGGCACGACAGAACAGGAGTCGGCATGCCTCACTCGCACCCGCAGCACGCGGCGCCCAACCCCAACCGGAACGTCAAGGCGGTCCGCACCGTGCGATTCTGGGCGGCCCCCCTGGTCATCACCCTGGCGCTGATGGCGGCGTTGTGCGCGCTGTATCTCGGTGGCATCTTGAACCCGACGACCAACCTGCGTCATTTCCCCATCGCGGTGGTCAACGAGGACGCCGGTCCCGGCGGCGCGCAGATCGTCGACCGGCTGGTCAATGGGTTGGACAAGAACAAGTTCGACGTCCGCGTGCTCTCCCGCGACGAGGCCCGCCGCCAGATGGACACCGGCCGTGTCTACGGCCAGGTGCTGATACCGCCGAGCTTCTCGTCGTTGCTGCGCGACTTCGCGGATAGTGCTGTCTCGCCGGCCCGCGCGGACCGCCCGTCGATCACGGTTTCCACCAATCCGAGGGCCGGCACGCTCGGCGCGAGCATCGCCGGTCAGACCCTCAGCACGGCGATGGGGATGGCCAACGGCATTGCGGGGCAACGGGTTATGGCGGAGGTGGCCGCGCAGACCGGTGGCGCACCGCTGGCCGGCGCGGCGCAGGTGGGCCTGAGTGCCCCCATCGACATCCAGTCAAACGTGTACAACCCGCTGCCGAACGGCACCGGCAACGGCCTGTCGGCCTTCTATTACGCGCTGTTGCTGTTGCTGGCGGGTTTCACCGGCAGCATCGTGGTGAGCACGCTGGTGGACGCGCTGCTCGGTTACGTGCCCGCCGAATTCGGGCCGGTGTACCGGTTCGCCGAGCAAGTCAAGATCTCCAGATTCCAGACGTTGCTGCTGAAGTGGGCCATGATGGTGCTGCTCGGGCTGCTCACCTCGGTGGTGTATCTGTCGATCGCCGACGGGCTCGGCATGCCCATCGATCACGGCTGGCGGCTTTGGGCGTTCGGCGTCTTCGCGATAGCCGCGGTGGGCATCACGTCCAGTTCGTTGCTCTCGGTGCTGGGCACGGCCGGAATGCTGGTCAGCATGCTCATCTTCGTGATCCTCGGGCTGCCGTCGGCCGGCGCGACGGTGCCGTTGGAGGCGACGCCGTCCTTCTTCCGCTGGCTGGCCGAATTCGAACCGATGCACCAGGTCTTCCTCGGGGCCCGGTCGCTGCTCTACTTCGGCGGCCGTGGCGATGCGGGGCTGACGCAGGCGTTGACGATGACGACCATCGGCGTCGTCGTGGGCCTGCTGCTCGGCGGCATCGGCACTTACCTGTACGACCGCAAGGGCTTTCACCGGATCCAGGGCGCGGTCGAACTGGCCATCGCCCAGGAGCACCAGTCGAGGCACCAGACCCGCCGCGGCAAGCGCGCCGAACCGGCGGCCGCCGTGCCCATCGCTACAGAGCCATCCGGCGCCGAGCCCACCGCTACCCAGCCGACCGCCGGCGATCACGAAAGTCCAAGCGAGCAAGCGTAATTCGGGCGTGGCCCTATCGTCACCCCACCGTGACCTTTGTTGACAGTGTGACTTATGGGGCTGATGATGTTTATGTTGCATTAGTTCCGGGCGGAAAGGGCTACCGTGCTGACCCGACGCGCCAGCTTCCGCCGGCTGGCAGCGTCGTGCGCCGCCCTCGTCGCCTGTTTCACCCTGGCCGTCACCTCCGGGCAGCCCCTCGCCCGCGCCGCCGACGGGCGCGATCTGCTCGCCAATGCCATCGGCAGCACCCGCGGTTCCTACCTGGTCTACAACTTCGGCCCCGGCCATCCCGCGCCGATGCTCAACGCCGGCGGCAGCTGGTATGAGATGGACAACGGCGGGCACCTGATGATCATCAAGAACGCGGCGGGGCGCCTGTCCCCGCACCTGCTGGTCGACGCGCATCGCGGCGATCAGGCCCGCTGCGAGAACAACCCCGGGGCGCGCACCGGCGAGGGTCTCTGGCAGGCCTCCGAGCTCTACGCACCGCTGCAGGCGTGGCAGCGCATGGGCCAGCCGACCATCGCCATCAACGCCAACTTCTTCGACGTCCGCGGGCAGAAGGGCGGCTCGTGGCGTCAGACCGGCTGCAGTTCACCGCTGGGCGCCTTCGTCGACAACACGCAGGGCCAGGGCCGCGCCAACCAGGCGGTCACCGGCACCGTCGCCTACCCCGGCAAGCAGGGTCTGTCCGGCGGCGGTGAAAGCTGGAGCGCGCTGTCGACGATGATCCTGCCGTCCGGTGGTGCGCCATATGTGGTGTGGCCCAGGACAAAGAGCGACTACGACGCCGCCACCCCGGTGGTGGCCGACCTGCTCAACAAGAACGAGAAGTTCGTCGCGGTCTCGGGCATCGGGCTGTTGGCGCCCGGCAACACCGGGCAGCTGCACGACGGCGGACCCAGCGCGGCCCGAACGGCGTTGGCGTACGCCCGGCAAAAGGACGAGATGTACATCTTCGAGGGCGGCAACTACACCCCGGACAACATGCAGGACCTGTTCCGCGGGCTGGGCAGTGACAACGCGGTGCTGCTCGACGGCGGCGGCTCGTCGGCGATCGTGCTGCGCCGCGACACCGGGGGCATGTGGGCCGGCGCCGGATCACCGCGTGGATCATGCGACACCCGGCAAGTGCTCTGTGATTCACACGAGCGGGCGCTGCCCAGCTGGCTGGCGTTCAACTAGTAACGGGCGCTTCGGTTTTCGCCGCCGGCGGCCCGAAGCGGAAGATCAGCAGGCTGGTGGCGATCACCGCCGCGGTGACAACGAACACCGGGGCGATCACGTATCTCGACATCGTCGCCCCGAAGAAGGCGCCGGCGCACATGGTGGCCACGACGCCGATGCGCAACCGCTGCCGTTCGCCGGTGCCTCCGGCCAACCGACTGTCCAGTCCGAGGCTGACGATCGTCGACGTGAGCACCGTGGTGGAGAGCTCTTGGATGCCGAACTGGCGCGCGCTGGAGTGTTGTAGACCGAACGTCACCGCGAGCATGCCGATCATGATCAGCTTGGAGGTCGCCTGATAGCGCAGCACTCCCGTGCCCGCCAGAACCGCGAGCGCCAGCAGCAAGACGATTTCGATCGTCAGCACCGTGGTGATCCATGTCCGCGTCCGCAGGCCGAAATACCGTGCCAATCGGCCGCTGGCGATCGTGGTGCAGACGAAGGTCGGCAGGGCGACCGCGACGGCGGTCAGGTCGATGATCGTCCTTGGGGCGAGCCAGAATCCGAGGAAGATCACGTTGCCGGTCATGTTGGCGACGAACACGTGACCGAGCACCAGGATGCTGATCGAGTCGGCCAACCCGGTGGCGAAGGTCAAGAGCAGCAACGCCGCTACCGTCCAACGCTCGGAGACCGGTGATGTGACAGCCATGCGCCCGGCCTCGCCGCTAAACCTTGGGCGTCAGATCCAGCGACGTGATCGTCGTCATCCTGGTCACCAGCCAACGGTTGTCGGAACGTTTCAGGAACAGCCGGTAGGACAGGTACTTCAGCGACGGGACGTTCTTGGTCAACGGGCTGGTGGACGTCGTGTTGGTGTAGACGATGACCACGGCGTTGGAGTCGTCGAGGGTTTCGACCGCGGCGCCGGTCACGTCGGTGTGGTTGGTGATCTTGGCCTGCTTGTTGGGAGCCACGATCGCGTCGACGAATTTGCGGTACTGCGCCTCGAAATCGCCGCTGAGATACCGGGATGCGCGATCGGCCAGGGTGTCCATGTTTTCCGGGGTGTACGTCCACAGCGTGGTGATCGCATTGGCGGCGGTCCGTGCGACGTTGAGTTTCGTTGCGGCGGTGGCCCGGTCGGCCAGGTACGGCTGTAGCATCGCGCCGGCGAATGCGGCGGAACCGACGAACAGCAGGGCGGCGATGGTGGCGACGACGGCCCAGACCTTTGCGGTCCGCCGGTTCTTGCGCGCGGCGGTACCCTGCGGCGCATCGGCCACCCGCTCCGCGTCCTCGTCGTCGGTGGCCCCGTCATCAGCGCTGTCCGGTGCGGCCGCGTCCCGGTCGGTGGCCTCGGATTCCGTTGTGGCCTCGGCCTCTTCGTCGTGGCGCTCCGGGCGGGCCTGGTGCGTCGCGTCCGTCGCGTCGTTCGCGTCGTCCCCGGAGGCGGCCGGAGTCCGCTCGGCGGTCACATCACCTGCTGCAGGTTGCTGATCTTCCACTTGTTCCCTTCCTGCGTCGCGGTCGCCGCCCATCGATTGGCGTTCTCCAACACCTGCTTTTCGTCCGGCGACTTGGTGGTGATCGCCGTCGCCACCATGACGTTGGCGCTGCCGTCGTCGTTCCATCGCTCCAGGCCGGCGTCCAGTACCGTGCCGGTGGCGGGTTCGGCCCGGGCGACCTGCAGCAGGATCTCGTTGGCGTTCTTCTCGTACTGCTTGGCGAAGTCCCCGGTCGCCTGCGCCAGGATCCGGTTCACGTAATCGTTGGCGTGAAAGGGATCGATGGAGGTGAACTGCGTCATGAACCCGGTCACGTAGGTGAGCACCTCGCGGTCCTTGGACGCGGCCCGCGCCCGGGTTTCGTGCGAGACGAGCATCAGTGTGCAGGCCGTTATCGCCACCACCATGAGCGCCGCGGCGACCGTGCCGGACAACGGCAACAGCCATGGCCGCCCGGCCTCGACCGGGCGCGCGATGAGCAGTGGCCGCTCGCCGGGCGCAATTCTGCGGCGGGGGCTCACTTGCCGCTCCCGGGCTGTTTCGGCTTGGTC
>NZ_LZLL01000544.1:0-3221 GCF_001669335.1 Mycobacterium sp. 1245852.3
GCTAGTTCGACCGTTGCGTGTGAACCCATGGCTTTCACTGTGAGCTGAGGGCGCCGACACGCCGGCGGCGGCCGCCATGGAATCACACTCGACGCCGTGGATTCACACTCGACGCAGCGAACCTGCGCCGCCGGGCTCCGGCCGCCAGGACTGTGCCCAAGGATTCACCAAGGATCCGCCGAGGCCGGCAGTCGATCCTTTTCTCATGCCGCTCAATCGCCGGCACCCGGGAGGAGGAATCGCCATGTCGCTACTGGGCAACCACATATCTCTGATGCACGGTTGGGTCCCGATCACGGCCCAGATCGTCACCCCGCTCACCCTGGCGGTTGCCGCCGGCTGGCGATCGCGTCGTTGGCGCCTGCTCTGGCTGCCCGCCGCTGCCGTCGCCGGGGTCGGCACGGCGCTCGGGGCGCGCCGCTGCATCAGCGCGGCGGCACCGGACGCGCTATACGTCTGGATCGCGTTGGTCGGTGTGGCCATGGCGGTGCTGATCCTGGGCTGGCGCGGTGCGCGGTGGTGGCGGCGCGGACTATCCATCCTGGCCGTGCCGCTGTGCCTGCTCTGCTCGCTGCTGGTGCTCAACCAATGGGTCGGTTACTTCCAGACCGTCCAGAGCGCGTGGAATCAGTTCACCTCGGTTCCGCTGCCCGACCAGGTCGACAAGGCCACGGTCACCACGCTGGCGGCGAAGGGCTCCAAGCCGCCGCACGGCAGCCTGGTGCCGGTCGTGATCCCCGAAGACGCTTCGCAATTCAAGCACCGTGAGGAACTTGTCTACCTGCCGCCGGCCTGGTTCGCCAGCTACCCGCCGCCGCAGTTGCCGACGGTGATGATGATCGGCGGCATGGTCAACACGCCCGCCGACTGGGTGCGCGCCGGCGGCGCCGTGGACGCCGTCGACGCCTTCGCGGCCGCGCACGGCGGCAACGCGCCGGTGTTGGTGTTCGTCGATCCGGGCGGCGCGTTCGACAACGACACCGAATGCGTCAACGGAAGCCACGGCAACGCGGCCGATCACCTGACCAAAGACGTTGTGCCCTACCTGGTCTCGAACTTCGGTGTCAGCCCCGACCCGTCCCGCTGGGGTGTCGTCGGCTGGTCGATGGGCGGAACCTGCGCGGTGGACCTGACCGTCATGCACCCCAACATGTTCAGCTCGTTCGTCGACATCGAGGGCGACCTGACCCCCAACACCGGGACCAAGGAGCAAACCATCGCCAACCTATTCGACGGCGATGCCGACGCGTGGGCGAGATTCGACCCGACCACGGTGATCAACCGCCACGGACGCTACACCGGGGTATCCGGTTGGTTCGCCATCTCGTCGGGTGAATCACCGCGCCGCGACGTCACAACCGTGGACACCGCCGCAATGGCCGTCGCCGGTCGCGCCGCCGCCGCCGACCCGGGCAACCAGGCCGCGGCCGCCTCGTCCCTGTGCGGGCTGGGCCGAGCCAACGGCATCGACTGCGCGGTGGTGGCCCAGACCGGAAAGCACGACTGGCCGACCGCCGGCATGGCGTTCTCCACCGCGCTGCCGTGGCTGGCCGGCCAGCTGCACACCCCGGGTGTGAGTCGGATCGCCTTGCCCAGCAACGGCTCTCAGCAATCCCTATGACCACGCTAGCCGCGCGGCAGGCCGAGTACCCGCTGGGCGATGATGTTGCGCTGGATCTCCGACGTGCCGCCGGCGATGGTCCCGGAGAAGCTGCGGGCGTAGCGCTCGAACCAGCTGGCGAAGTAGTGGTCGAGGTTCATGTGCGCGTACGGGCCCGTCAGTCCCGGGTGCACCAGTCCGTCGGATCCCGCGGACGTCAGCGCCAGTTCCATGCCACGCAACTCGGCCTCGGAGCCGAGCAGCTTGAGCACCGAGATCGCGGCCACATCATCTTCGCCACGCGCGGCGCGCGCCAGAGCCGCCGAACCCAGCAGCCGTAGGGCCTGCTTGTCCATGATGGTGCTGGCGTATTGGTCACGCTCGACGTCGGTGCTCGGATGGAAATCGTCGATCATGTTCTCCAGGCGATCGGCGAAACCCAGCCACATCATCGTGCGTTCATGGCCCAGCGAGCCGTTGGCCACCCGCCACCCCTGGTCGAGCTCCCCGACCAGGTTCTCGGCCGGCACCCGAACGTCGGTGAAGAACACCTCGTTGAAATCGAGATCGTCGGCACCGCAGATCGACGGGAACGGCCGGCGCACCAGCCCCGGGGTATCGGTGGGGATGATGAGCGCGCTGATTCCCTTGTGCTTCGGCACATCCGGATTGGTCCGCACGAACGTCAGCAGGATGTCGGCGTCGTGGGCCCCCGAGGTCCACACCTTCTGGCCATTGACCACGAAGTGACCGCCGTCCAGCACCGCGCGAGTGCGCAGCGACGCCAGGTCGGAACCCGCGCTAGGTTCGCTCATGCCGAGCGAAGCGGTGATCTCGGCCCGCAAAATCGGCACCGCCCAACGCCGCTTCTGCTCGTCGCTGCCGAACGACAACAGCGATGCCCCAACAATATTCACGCCCTGCGGGTTGAAGCTGTGGTAGATCCGCCGGCGGCTCAGTTCCTCGAGATAGACGAACTGCTGAATGACCGTGGCGTTGCGCCCGCCGAATTCCGGCGGCTGGCTGGGCAGCAGCCAGCCGTTGTCGAACAACAGCCGCTGCCAGTCGCGGGCCCACTGCGGCATGTGTGAGACCGACCGGGGGCGTTCGAGCGTTTCGCTTGCGGGAGGCAGGTTTTCGTCCAGGAACGCCGAGAACTCCGCCCGGAACTCCTCGACGTCGGAATCAAAAGTCAGCTGCACGGTATTCCTCCGCGATCCGCGCCCGGTGCTCCGCCGCGCCGCCGAGCATCAACTCGCCCGCCTTGGCTCGTTTCAGCGCGAACTGCAGGTCGTTCTCCCACGTGAATCCCATTGCGCCATGCAGCTGTAGGCCGTGCCGGAACACCAGCGACTGGCATTCGCCGGCCGACGCCTTGGCCATCGCGGCCGCCAGCCGGCGGCGCGGATCGTCGGCCGCGATCGTCAACGCGGCGAAGTAGGCCAGCGCGCGCGCCCGTTGTACGGCGACGTGCATGTCCGCGGCCTTGTGCTGCACGGCCTGGAACGAGCCGATCGCCACGCCGAACTGCTGGCGGCTACTCACGTGCTCGAGCACCAGGTCGAGGATGCGTTGGCAGGCGCCCACCATCGTGATCGCCATGCCGGTCAACGCGAAATGG
>NZ_LZLL01000545.1:0-24676 GCF_001669335.1 Mycobacterium sp. 1245852.3
GACACCCAATGGAAACCACCCCCACACCTCGACACCGGCCAACCCCGCACCAACACCTTCCACCACCCCGAAAAACTCCTGCGCGACGAGGACGGCGACGGCCCGTAGTGGCCAGATCGTCAGTCAGGTCTAGTCGGAGTCATTCTCCCGCGCGGCGGCCTTCTCCAGGTCGGTCAACGCAGGCTCGATCCGATCGGCCATGTCGTCGATGTCGTTGGCCACCTCGGGCGTCGTCACGAAGCCGAAGTCCAGGTAGTCCTGGTAGGAGAAGCAGGTGATGTTGAGCGCGACGTCCATCACCGGCGGCCCCAGCGGCACCAGCGAATCCAGTTTGGCGCCAGCCATATACAACGGGAAGGGCGGTCCGGGGACGTTCGAGACAACCAGGTTTATGGGGGCCAGGTTTCGCGACAGCCCGCTGGCGGTGTAAGCCCGCGCGGCCAGCTGCAGCAGCCCGGGCGGCGTGGTCTCGGTCAGCCCCATGATCTGATGCGCCGACAGCGCCTTGGCCATCAGCTTGGCGTTCTGGGTGCTTTCGTGAATGGCCCGCAGCCGCTCGCCCGGGTCTTCGACATCGGTGGCCAGCGAGACGGTCATGGAACTGACCTTGTTGCCGACGTCGTCCTTGTCGTTGTCGGTGCGCGTCGAGACCGGGATCTGCGCGATGAGCGGCTTGGCGGGCAGCTCGCCGCGTTTCTGTAGATAGTCGCGGGCGGCGCCGGCCACCAGGGCCAGCACGACGTCGTTGAGCTTGACGCCGTAGGCGTCCTTGACGACTTTGGCGCGGGCAAGTTCAACGCGGCACCCGGTGATGCGCCGATGCGGCGAGACCGGCGCGTTGAAACGGGTTTTGGGCGCCTCGAAGTAGCGCGGCGGTCTGCTGCGCACACCCAGGGTGGCGATCTGCTGGCGCACGGTCTGCTCCATCAGCCGCGCGATGCGGAACGGCGTCTTGACGCCCACGTTGATCAGGGCGCCCACGGCGCGCCGCTCTAGTCCGGGCAGCTGGAATCCCACCAGCGATCCGACCGTTTCCTGTTGCGGCGCACGCGGTTCCGGCGTGGTGTCCAGCAGGATTTCACCCAGTCCGGCGCCCGAGACCCCGTCGACAATGGCGTGGTGCATCTTGGTCAGCGTGGCGATCCGGCCGCCCTCGACGCCCTCGATCACCCACATTTCCCACAGCGGCCGGGAGCGATCCAGCTTGTAGGACATCAGCCGCCCGACCAGCTCCTCGAGCTCGCGGCGACCGCCCGGCGCGGGAACCCCGATGCGGCGGACGTGGAAGTCGACGTCGAGCTCCTCGTCCTCGACGAACCACGGCCGGTCCAGTCCCAGCGGCGCGCCAGTGACCCGCCACCGCAACTGCGGGACCTCGGGCAGGCGCTCGATCAGTAATTGACGGAGACGTTGAAAGCTGTACTCGGAGCATTCCTTCGGGTCGCAGATCGCCAGCGCCCCCACGTGCATGTGCCAGCCCGCGGTTTCCGCTGACCAAAACGCCGCATCGACACTCGAAAGCCGTCTCATCACCTGACCGTAACCCCCCAACCGCCGTCGCCACCAGCAATGGCAAACAAACTACCCGCCGGCTCGGCGCAGGAAGCGTCCGCGTGGCTACCGGGTCGACGCGGCTACCCGCGGGCACCCGTCTGCGACAACATATTTGTCCGTCCGGGTGCCAGGCGGGTGGCTCACTGGCTTCGATCGACGGGAGTCGCGGGCGAACTGGGCGACGTCGGGCTCGGCATCGATCGGGTCCACGCCCGTGGGACCGACAAGATCCCGATCGCCGCGCCGCGCCCGACGCTCACCCTGGGCGCCGCGTGATTCGTGCCGCCCCCCGGCGAGCACATGACCGCGGCCCTGCACAGCGCGGCGGCCTTGTTGAGGGAACTCAGGTGTTTGAGCGCGAAGTCGACCGGTGCCGACAACGAGCTCAACTTGGACAGCGGCGCCGTCGCCGACAACAGGGACGTATCAAAGGTGGCCAGCGGCGAGGTGGACAGCGCGCCCAGCGCTTCGGAGATGGTTGAGATCACTTGTCGGCCAGTCGTTATGACCTCCGGTGCGACGGTCAGGGTCCAGTTGCGAGACGGCGGGGTGACCCTCACGGGCTCGCCGGGGTCGGCGGCGGGCGGCGGCGAATCGAACGGTGTCAGCTTCCAGACGCCGGCCGACGCGCGGGCGTAGGCATACATGGCCGCGGCATCCTGCGCCCACATCCGTTCGTAGTCGGCGTCGGCGTCGGCGACCGCCGGACTGAGCTGGCCCAGACAGTTCGCCGCGGCCAGCGAGATCCGCCGCAACCGGTTGGCGTCGATCGCATGGGGCGCCACCACCCCCGCAAGCGCCAAGCCGTAGGCGGCCGCGGCCGCGGTGGCCTGACTGGCCGTCTGCCGGGCCTGCGCGGCGGTGGCGTCGAGCCACGCCAGATAGGGTGCGACGGCTTGGGTGATCGGCGTAGTCGACGCGCTCTGCCGTTCCGGTTCCAGCTCGGCGATCACCGCCCGGTAGGTTAGCGCCATGTCAGCGAGTTGGGCGCCCAGCACACCCCAGGCCTTGGCGGCGTCCATCATTGATCCGGCGCCGGGGCCCGAATGTATCCGCCCCGAATTGCTTTCCGGCGGGAGGGCACCGAAATCCATCACTGGCCCCAGCTCAATGGCGGGCGAATGGTGCTGCAACATCAGGCTTTTCTCTTCGGGGGTGATGGATATGCGGCGGCAGTTGGTGTTGGCGGTCAGCCGCTGCCCTTACCGGCTTCGGCGGACTCGAGTTGACGTGGGCAGTACGACTTCGCCGATATCGTCGCGAACTGGGCGGCGCCGTTGGTGCTCAGCGCGGGGTTGTTGTCCCGCAGGTCGTTGAGGAGCTGAAGACCGGAGACGCCACGAGAGATCAATCCGCACACCGCTTTTCCGGCGGCAACGGCTTGGTCCGGATTCGCAAAACTGATCCCCACCTTGTGGAGATCGGCGATGAAGACCTCGTTGTTCTCGTCGGCGGCCGCCTCGTCCTCTCCCGGGACGGCGTGTGCGGGTACCGCGGTGACGATGCCCAGCGATACACCGAGAAGCGCTAGCAGCAGTTTCATGCATCCTCCTTCGAGGCCCTATGGCGGTTTCCCGGTTGATCCGGTCCACTGAGACGAAATCCGTTGCACCGCAAGGCGCTACCCCAGTTTCGATTCGGGGGATCCGACCGCGACTTCCTCTCCGTCGGTCACGTGCACGGCGTGCACGCCCGGCGTTGTCCTGAGCTTGGCGACCAGGTCGTCGAGGCCGGCCTCGTCGACGTTCCAGTGCTGCACCTGGTCGGGCATCTCCTGCAGTTGGGCGATGATGCGGTCGAGCTTGACCGGTCCCTGCCGGCGCTCGCCGGTGATCGCGCGGGCCTGGATGCCCGTGGTGCTGACGACACGCGATGCCGGGCTGCCCAGCGCGCCGCCCGCCAGACTGCCCAGGGTCGCCTCGTTCACCAGGCCCGACAAATCCGTCGCCGCGGCCGCGGCCAGGCTGGTGCCCGGTAGCGCGGTGGAGGCCAGCCTGATCGCCGGGGCGGCCGTCGCCCAGCTAGCCGGCACCGACAGCTTGCCCACTGTTGGCGCGTTACCCAGCACCGCCGATACGGGCTTTGCCGCGATGCCGGCGGCGATGTGGCCGGGCGACGCCAGCCCGGCGCCCAGCGACGATTTGGCCATCGCGGCGCTCCACGGCGCATAGATGAAGAAGTTCTTCCACTGCGAGACACCAAGGCTGATGGTGGCATTGACGACGTTGGTCCACGTCGCCTGAGTGCCGATCTGCGAAATGCTCGAATACAGCGTCTCCCAGAACGGTGCTATCTCCGTGCTCCCCGTGGCGCCCCCGATCAAGTTCTGCCAGAACTGGGTGTATTGACCGGTGAGCGAGGTGATGTAGGCCTCGATCTCCTTCAACCAGGACGACAGCGACGTCGACTCCGCCGCGGCCGCGGCGGCCGCCTGGGTCGCCGGTCCGGCGTCGTTGGTGGTGGCCGGCGCCTGCTCGAACGGCGTCAGCTCACCGGCCGATTCCGACGCGGCGGCATAACTGAACATGGCGGCGACATCTTGGGCCCACATCTGGCCGTACTCGTCCTCGGTCGCCGCGATCGCCGCATCGTTCTGCCCCAAGATGTTGGTCTGCAACAGTGTGGCGAGCAGGCTGCGGTTCGCCGCCACAGCCGCCGGCGGCACCGTGGCCGCCAATGCCGCCTCGTAGGCGGCGGCCGCGGCCCGGGCCTGAGCGGCAGTCTGCTCGGCCAGGCCTGCCGTGGTCGATATCCACGCCACGTAGGGCGCCGCCGCGGCGGCCATGGACTCCGACGATGAGCCCTGCCACGATTCGCCGACCAGTTCCGAGATCACCGATGCGTAGGAAGCCGCGGTGCCGTGCAATTCGGCGGCCAGCCCGTCCCATGCCGCCGCGGCGGCCAGCAGCGGCCCGGCGCCCGGGCCGACATAGATCTGGGTGGAGATGACCTCCGGTGGCAGCGTTGCGAAATCGCTGAAAACCATTGCCGCACCTTCCTATTTCGCGTTCGGCGGAATCACAATGACGGTGGACGTGGTCGCGATGTCGTCGACCGCCACGGCACCGGGCACGCGAACGGTTGACCCGGCGACGGCGCGGGTCGCGGTCCCGCCGACGGCGCGTCCGGCCAGGCTCGACAGGGCAGTCGGGCCGAACATGCCCTGTTGACCGTTGACGGCCATCGCGGGGGCGGCGTCCAGGATGGTCTCCGGCAGCTCGGCGGCCACCGTCCGGACCGCCGGGACCGCCGAGGCCCAGTTCGCCGGCACCGACAACGATCCGACCAAGCCGGCGCGGCCCGCGGACGCCGAAACCGTGCCCGCACTCGACAGCGCGGTCGAACCCGTCAGGAGATCGCTGCGCAGCAGCGGCGCCAAGACTCCGCTGAGCGCTTTGGGGTGCAAGAGGGGTCCGATTCCTTGGATGCCCGTCCCGACGCTCGGGATGCTGAGGGCGATCTGGTACCAGTTCTTCGCCAGGTTCGCCACGCCGAGCGGCGTGTACGGCCCGGAGATGGTGCCCATGACGCTGTTGAAGGTCTTCAGAATCCCGGTGATGTCCGTCAGGCTCAGCGGGAGTTGAGCCGCCGCCGTTACCGCGGTCGCGTTCACCTGCGCCGCGACCGGAGCCTGCGAAACCGCTTCGGACAGTGCCGATTCCACGCCGGAGGCGGTCGACGACTGCAGCGCGGAGGTGACCGCGGCCGACTGGTCGGCCTCCGCGTTGGCGTCGGCGGTCGTCGGTGGCGCGCCGAACGGGCTGAGCCGGGTCGCGACCGCCGACGCGCCGGCATAGGCGTACATCGCGGCGGCGTCCTGGGCCCACATCTCGGCGTACTGGGCCTCCGTGGCCGCGATCGCCGGAGTGTTCTGGCCCAGCACGTTGGTCGCGATCAACGACGCCAACAATGCCCGGTTGGCCACGATCACCGGCGGCGGGACCGTGGCCGCGAAGACGGCCTCATAAGCCGCCGCTGCCGCCGTGGCTTGGGCGGCGGTCTGCTCGGCCTGCACCGCGGTGCCGTCGAGCCACGCGATGAAGGGTGCCGCCGCGCCGGCCATCGCCGTCGACGAAGGCCCGTGCCAGGAGGTGCGCAGCTCCGCGATTGCCGAACCGTACGACGCTGCGGCCGAATGCAATTCGGCTGCCAACCCGTTCCAGGCCGCCGCGGCTGCCAGTAACGGCGCCGACCCCGGCCCTGAGTAGATCCTGCCGGAGTTGATCTCCGGCGGTAACGACCCGAAATCCATGCATTCCTCCGCCTCCGGCCGTGTCGCCACCGCCGGCCCAGTCCGTACCGCCGCCAGCACATCGGCTATGAGTTTGCTGAGCGGCGGGCATGTCGTCTTGTAGACGAGACACTAGCCAGGGGTTACGAAATCGCCCTTCGCCAAGATCGGCCGGGCTCGCCGGTGCCGCCGCGCGGGGCTGCGAGCGCCGGGAGTCGGCGGTTCGGCAAGCACGCCGCCGATAAACCCCTCTACCTCGTGCAAATCCGGCAAGGCGAGCCGGTGAATAGATGGTGAAAAGCGGAAAGGGGTGTTCCCCGGGCGGCTATTGGTGAATAAAAATCTCGGTATCACAAATTGCGTTGGCCGCAGGATTCCTTAGCCACAGGGACTGCGCGGCGCGCCGCCGCGCAGTCCCTCAGCACGAGGCCGCAAGCACGGAGTCACTGAGAAATAGGTGGTGAAGCACATATTCGGGGCGGTGCGGCCGATACGCCCGGAACTCATAGCGCCTTCAAAGAAATTATGCGGTCTCTATGAATTTGCTACGCATGAGCAGCGCGATCAATCAGCGCTTGACCGGACCTAACCGTTATTTCGGTCCCGGAATTCGTCCAGAAGAACGCTATCGAAAGTGCCGGCTCATATCCAACTTATACAAATCATACAATTCATAGAACTCGCCCCGGCACGGGGCGGGCGGTGACTCACGGTGGCGTGTCCGCAGCGCAGGCCCATCGTCACTGCTGACCGATCCGACATTGCGGGCCCAGGTACCGCGACGGCTCCGCGCCGCGCCCGCGACTTTGCCAGGGCGGGTCGCGCTACGACGCGCTTTCGGTGTGCATCGGCACCGGCCTAAGCGTCCTCGAGGAGATCCGGCGTCACCGCCGACTCGGTGTCGGGAATGCCCTCGACCTTCGCCTTGCGGTCGGCCATCGACAGCAGCCGCCGAATTCGGCCCGCCACAGCGTCTTTCGTCATGGGCGGGTCGGCGAGCCGGCCCAGCTCCTCCAGCGATGCCTGCCGGTGCTCGACGCGCAGCTTGCCGGCCGAGGCCAGATGGTCGGGGACGGTGTCGCCCAAGATTTCCAGCGCCCGCTCCACCCGGGCCGCGGCCGCCACCGCCGCCCGCGCCGACCGGCGCAGGTTGGCGTCGTCGAAGTTGGCGAGCCGGTTGGCCGTGGCCCGGACCTCGCGCCGCATCCGGCGCTCCTCCCACACCAGCCGGGTGTCCTGGGCGCCCATCCGGGTCAGCAACGCGCCGATCGCCTCGCCGTCGCGCACCACCACCCGGTCGGCGCCGCGCACCTCGCGGGCCTTCGCGCTGACACCGAGCCGTCGCGCGGCACCCACCAACGCCAGCGCGGCTTCCGGACCGGGGCAACTGACTTCCAGGGCCGAGGACCGCCCCGGCTCGGTCAGCGAACCGTGCGCCAGGAACGCCCCGCGCCAGGCGGCTTCCGCGTCGCCGACGCTGCCACCCACCACCTGGGCCGGCAGCCCGCGCACCGGGCGGCCGCGATTGTCGAGCAGACCGGTCTGGCGGGCCAGCGCCTCGCCGTCATTGGCGACCCGCAACACGTACCGGGTGCTCTTGCGAATTCCACTGGCGGACAACACATGCACGACGGCGTTGTATCCGTAGAGTTCGAAAATGTCCTTGCGCAAGCGCCGCGCGACGTTGCCCAGGTCCACCTCGGCTTCGACGACGACGCGGCCGCCGACGATATGCAGTCCACCGGCGAACCGCAGCAGGGACGTGACCTCCGCGCGGCGGGCGCTGACCGATTTCACAATGAGGCGGCTCAGTTCGTCCTTGACTTCGGTCGTCATCGCCACGCGTCGTCACCCCTCACTTGCACCGTCGACCCGAATATCCGCGGTGGCCGTGACCGAAGACGCTCCCGGAGCCTTGTGGGCCGCCCGGACCCCGTCCAGGGCCGCCGCGAGCTTGCCTGGATCATGTAAAGGTGTACCAGGTCTGGCCACATCGGCGAAGTGGACCTCGGCCGAAAGCAGTGTGGCGGTGCGGCGCAATTGCTCGCGCTCCCGCTCGCTGGGCACCCGTTCGGCGTCGATGATGATGTCGTGCACGGTGAATCCCGGTGCATGCTGGGCCAGCACGTGCAGGTGACGCTCGACGGAGAACCCGGCCGTCTCCCCCGGTTCGGCCACCAGATTGAGCACCAGGGCGCGCCGCGCGGTGGTCGCCCGCAGCGCCGCCGCCAGTCCGGGCACCAGCACGTGCGGGATCACGCTGGTGAACCACGACCCCGGGCCCAGCACAACCAGATCGGCGGCCATGATCGCATCGACGGCCTGCCGCGTCGCCGGCGGGTTGTCCGGCAACAGCCGCACGCGGCGCACCTTGCCCGGCGTGGTCGCGATCGCCACCTGACCGCGGATCAGCCGGAACATCCGCGGGTCGCTTTCCAGCCCGGAGACGTCGGCCTCGATCTGCAGCGCGATCGGGCACATCGGCAGCACCCTGCCCTTGACGCCGAGGATGCGCCCCAGCTCGTCGAGGGCGGCCACCGGGTCGGCCAGCACCTCGGACAGCCCGGCCAGCATCAGGTTGCCGATCGGATGCCCGGCCAGCGCCCCGCTGCCCCCGAACCGGTGCTGCAGGATGGTCGCCCACAGTCGCCCGTGCGGGCTGTCAGATGCCAAGGCCGCCAACGCCATTCGCAAATCACCCGGCGGCACCACGTCCAGTTCGCTGCGCAGCCGCCCGGAAGAACCACCATCATCGGCGACGGTCACCACCGCGGTCACGTAGGGCGTGAGCCGGCGGGCCGCCGACAGCGTCGCGTACAGGCCGTGTCCACCGCCCATCGCGACGATGCCCCGGTTCGTCGGCTCGGTCATTCGCGGCCCAGATCCCGATGCAGCACCCGCACCGACAGTTGGGCTTCGCCCTTCTGGGCCTTGAGCAACTGCACCAGCGCCTCGGCGATCGCGACGCTGCGATGCTTGCCGCCGGTGCAGCCGATCGCGACCGTCATATAGCGCTTGCCCTCCCGGCGGTAGCCGTCGACGACCAGAGATAGCAATCGATGGTAGGCGTCGAGGAACTCGGCCGCGCCCGGCTGGCTCAATACGTAATCGCGCACCGCGGGGTCCTGCCCGGTGCGGGGCCGCAATTCGTCGACCCAGTGCGGGTTCGGCAGGAACCGGACGTCCATGACCATGTCGGCGTCCATCGGCAGGCCGTATTTGAAGCCGAACGATTCGACCGTGACGCTGGTGGTGGCGCTGGCGGCGCCGCCGAACGCCCGCTCGATGGTCTCGCGCAAGCCGCGCACCGACAGCGTCGAGGTGTCGATGATCAAGTCGGCGGTGGCGCGAACCGAGGCCAGCATGCGGCGCTCGGCGGCGATGCCCTCGGCCAGGGTCTGATCACCCTGCAGCGGATGGCTGCGGCGATTCTGCTCGTAGCGGCGCACCAGCATGTCGTCCGATGCTTCCATGAACACCACGCGTGGGGCGATGTTTCGGGTGGCCAGCTCAGTGCGCACCGAGTCCAGGTCGCCGGTGAAGCCGCGCGACCGCACGTCCATCACCACCGCCAGCTGGGTGATCCGCGAGCCGGCCGCCAGACCGAAATCGACCATCCGGGTGATCAGTTGCGGGGGCAGGTTGTCGGCCACATACCAGCCGAGGTCCTCGAGCACCTTGGCCGCGGTACCCCGCCCGGCCCCGGATAACCCGGTCACCAGCACGACGTCGATACCGGCCGGGGCGTCCACCGAGGGGCCGCCCGCGAACTCGCCCGGGCCCGTCATTGGGCCGCCCTGGACTCATCGGGGGACTGCTGGGGCCGCAGCGCCTCCAGGACGGCGGTGGCGGTCGCCACACCGATGCCGGGAACGGCGGTGATCTGGTCGACGGTGGCCTCCTTGAGGCGGGCTATCGATCCGAAATGGCTTACCAACGCCTTTCGGCGATGTTCTCCCAATCCTGGCACCGAATCCAGCACCGATGCCGTCATTCGTTTGGATCGCTTGCTGCGATGGTAGGCGATCGCGAACCGGTGCGCCTCGTCACGGACGCGTTGCAGCAGATACAGCCCCTCGCTGTTGCGCGGCATGATGACCGGGTCGGGCTCCGAGGGCACCCACACCTCTTCCAGCCGCTTGGCCAGGCCGATCACCGCGACGTCGGTGATGCCGAGTTCCTCGAGCACCGCGCTGGCCGCGTTGACCTGCGGGGCACCGCCGTCGACGACGTACAGATTCGGGGGGTAGGCGAAACGGCGCGACTTTCCTTCCGCGGAAAGCATATTCGGATCGTTCTGCTCGCTCAGGTGACGGGCGAAGCGACGCCGGGTCACCTCGGCGATGGAGGCGACGTCGTCGGAGCGGCCCTGCCCGGCGGCTTCCCGGATCCCGAAGTGCCGGTAGTCCGATTTGCGCGGCAGACCGTCCTCGAACACCACCAGCGAGCCCACCACGTCGGTGCCCTGGACGTGGCTGATGTCCACACATTCGATGCGCAGCGGCGCCTCGGACAAGCCGAGGGCCTCCTGGATGTTCTGCAGCGCAGCGGATCTGGCGTTGAAGTCGCCGGCGCGCCGCAGCTTGTGTTGCTGCAGCGCCTCTTTCGCGTTGCGCTGCACGGTTTCGGCCAGCGCGCGTTTGTCGCCGCGCTGCGGCACCCGCAGCACCACCCGGGATCCGCGCAGGCCGGACAGCCAACTGGTCAGCTCGTCGGTGTTGGACGGCAGGCAGGGCACCAGCACCTCCCGCGGCACCGGGTTCACGGATTCGTCTGCGGCGCCGCCCAATTCGGCCTGCTCGCCGTAGAACTGGGTCAGGAACTGCTCGACCAGCTGTTCCTCGCCGGAATCGCCGGGGTCGGCAGACTTTTCGACGATCCAGCCGCGCTGGCCGCGAACCCGGCCGCCGCGGACGTGGAACACCTGCACCGCGGCCTCCAGCTCGTCGTCGGCGAACGCCACCACGTCGGCGTCGGTGCCGTCGCCGAGGACCACGGCCTGCTTTTCCATCGCCCGCTTCACCGCGCCCAGGTCGTCACGCAGCCGCGCGGCCCGCTCGAAATCGAGCCGCTCGGCCGCGGCGTTCATCTGCTGTTCCAGCTCCCGGGCGAACCGGTCGGTCTTGCCGGACAGGAAGTCGCAGAAGTCGTCCACGATCTGGCGGTGCTGCTCCGCACTGACCCTGCCGATGCACGGCGCCGAGCACTTGTCGATGTAGCCGAGCAGGCAAGGACGATCGATCTGCTTGTGCCGCTTGAACACTCCCGCCGAGCAGGTGCGGGCCGGAAACACCCGGGTGAGCAGGTCCAGCGTCTCCCGGATGGCCCACGCGTGCGAGTACGGCCCGAAGTAGCGCACCCCCTTGCGGCGGGGGCCGCGGTAGACCATCAGCCGGGGGAACTCCTCGTTGAGGGTGACCGCCAGCACCGGATAGGTTTTGTCGTCGCGATAGCGGACGTTGAACCGCGGGTCGAACTCCTTGATCCAGTTGTATTCGAGTTGCAGCGCCTCGACTTCGGTGTTGACCACCGTCCACTCGACCTTGGCCGCGGTGGTCACCATCTGCCGGGTGCGTGGATGCAGGCTGGCGATGTCGGCGAAGTATGACGTCAGCCGGCTGCGCAGGCTCTTGGCCTTGCCGACGTAGATGACTCGCCCGTAGGTATCCCGGAATCGGTAGACGCCGGGCTCGACCGGGATGGACCCGGGCGCGGGGCGGTAGGTGGCGGGATCGGGCACAGATCCAGGCTAGTAGCCGGCCGCGCGGCGCCGGCCGCCTCCGCCCGGCGGGAGCAGGCCCGGCTCCGCAGGCGTCCCCGGCCGGGTCTGATCGACCCCGGATACCGCTGCGAGTACCTGGACCCCGGTTCGGTCGCGGACGATCCCGGCGTCGCCGCGACGACGGCCTCGGCGCGGGGCGCGGGGCCCATCGGGTTCGCCGGCACCGCCCGGCACGCCGACGCCGCCCCCGCCGGCCTGACCACGCTCGGCGGCGCGGCGCCGGACGCCGACCCGGGCCTGCCGCTGTTGCCGAGCAGCTGGAGCCACCCGACCGAAGAAGGATCAACCGCGCAGGTAGACGACCCGTGACGGGCCCCGCGGGCGGTCGCGGCGGTTTGGACGGCTTCCGTTCTGGCTACCAAGCTTCTAGCTCAACGTTAGAGTGGGGGCAGAGCAATGGAGGGAGTCCGTAAATGATGAAGCGCTCGTTGGCCAAACTGGCCGTCACGGTGGGCGGTCTGGCATTGGCGTCGACCGCTGGTGCCGGGGTCGCATCGGCCGATCCCGATTACGGTCCGATGATCCACACCACCTGTAGCTACGACCAGGCGATGCGGGCCGTGCATGCGGAGAACCCGATGGCCGCCCAGTACCTCGACCAGTCGCCGCCCAACCAGCAGTTCTTGCAGCAGTACCTGGCGTCGTCGCCGGATCAACGGGTGAACCTGCTGCACGCGATCGAGCACAACCAGGGGGCCCAGCAGGCCCTGCCCATTTTCCAGCAAATGATGACGGACTGCACTCGGTACTGAGTGCCTCCGGCTCGGGCTTCCCGACCACAGCGCTAAATCACCAGGCGGCGGGCCGCCGCGGCTAAGCGGTGCGCCCGTCGACCTGTGCCCGGCGTTTCGCCGCCCAATCCGCCATGGGGAATCCAGGGGCGTTGTTGCAGGCCGACAGCAGCAGGGCCACGTGCGGCAGCACGGCCAACCCGTAATCGCAGGTCCAGGCCGGCTGGTTCATCGTCCACACCAGGACGCCTTCGGATGGGGTGGCGAACCCGCTCAGCCGCATCGGCGTCGCCTGGCCGTACGGCGAGATGCCCACGGCGTCGTGCCGGCACTGGGCGACGGAGACGAAATCACTCACCACCTCGTGGTGGGGGTCGAGCGCGTTGTCGTAGATGTCGACCGACTCGGCGTACGTCGCCTGATCGCTGAACTGGTACGCCGATTCGGCGTGGTCCGAGGCGCCGGCGGGTCGCAGCGGCGAGCCCTCGAACAGCAGCGCGGCCGAGCAGTCCGGTGGCCGGGCGCTGGTGAAGTAGTTGTCGCCCACCGGGATCGCGCTGGCCGCGCCGAGCGGCGTGTCATCGCCACTGTGCAGCAGCAGGTCTTGGGCATGCGCCGGCGGGCGTTGGACCGTCGTGGTCGGCGTTGCCGCGGGCTGGCCGGACGCCCGGACGGCCCGTCCCCCCACCACCACGCTGCATCCGCTGAGCGTCAGCAGGGCAACTGCGAGGACCGCGGCCACCCGTGCCTGGAGTGCCATCGGCTGATGGTACAGCGCTCAGTGTGTCTGCAGGTCCGGTCGATAGCGTGCCAGCAGCGAGCGCACGGTGTCCATGGCGGCCACCGCCCGGCCCTTGTCGACGGCCTGGATGGCCATCACCGGGATGTACTCGTCGTCGGGCAGGTCGACGCGCGCCCAACGGTGACCCACCGGAAACGACACCCCGGCAACGTCCGGCCATTCGATCAGCTTGTCGCCCAAAAGGTTTCGAACCGAGACGCCGGCCGGCCCGATACGCAGCCGTGGGCGGGCGAACAACAACACAATGCCGGCGATGACCAGACCGAGCACCGCGATCGCCACCTGGTCCGAGGTCTGAAAGACCACCCCGGTGGACCCCACCTTGAGCAGCACGCCCACCGCGATGTGCGCCGCGGCGATCACGAACGCCGCCCCGTAGGCGAATAACGGTGTGCGGCGGGGACGCAGCACCGCATCCCAGGTCTCGCGGTCCGAAGGCGACGTCACGACCGAGAGCGCAACTCACGCAGGGTCAGCGCGGTGGTCAGGGCCGCCAGCGTGGCTTGGGCCCCTTTGTCCTCGGCCGACTCCGGAAGGCCGGCCCGGTCCAGGGCCTGCTGCTCGGTGTCGGTGGTGAGCACACCGTTGGCCACCGGCGTGGAAGTGTCCAACGACACCCGGGTCAGCCCCTGGGTCACCGCATCGCAGACGTACTCGAAATGCGGTGTCTGCCCGCGGATCACGACGCCCAGTGCGACGACGGCATCGTGATTGCGGGCGAGTTCCTGTGCGACCACCGGGATCTCGATCGCGCCGATCACCCGGACCACCGTCGGGTCGTCGATACCCGATTCGGAGGCCACCTTGCGGGCACCCGCAAGCAGCGCGTCGCAGATCTCGCTGTGCCAGGTGCTCGCAACCAGGGCCAGGCGCAGGCCGGACGCATCGAGCGGCGCAACCTCCGGCACACCCTCGGCAGGACTCACAAAGCACCGCCGAATTCGCCTGGCAGATGGACGGATTCATGAAAGTCATCCAGTCCGGCCAGGTCATGGCCCATCTTGTCCCGTTTGGTCATCAGGTAACGGATGTTCTCCGCGTTGGCGCGCACCGGCAGCGGCACCCGCTCGATGATGTGCAGGCCGTACCCGTCCAGCCCGACCCGCTTGGCCGGGTTGTTCGTCAGCAGCCGCATCGAGCGCACCCCGAGGTCCACCAGGATCTGCGCGCCGATCCCGTAATCCCTTGCGTCGGCGGGCAATCCGAGCTTGAGGTTGGCGTCGACGGTGTCTTCACCGGCGTCTTGCAGCTGATAGGCCTGCAGCTTGTGCATCAGCCCGATGCCGCGCCCCTCGTGGCCGCGCATGTACAACACGATGCCGCGTCCCTCGCGGGCGACCATGGCCATCGCGGCGTCCAACTGCGGCCCGCAATCGCAGCGGCGCGAACCGAACACGTCACCGGTCAGGCATTCGGAGTGCACCCGCACCAGCACGTCGTCACCGTCGGAGTTCGGGCCCGAGATATCCCCGCGCACCAGCGCGACGTGTTCGACCTCTTCGTAGATGCTGGCGTAACCGATGGCACGAAACTCGCCGTGCCGGGTCGGTATCCGGGCCTCGGCGATCCGGGCGATGTGCTTCTCGTGTTTGCGTCGCCACTCGATCAGGTCGGCGATGGTGATCATGGCGAGGTCGTGTTCGTCGGCGAAGACCCGCAGTTCGTCGGTCTGCGCCATCGAGCCTTCGTCCTTCTGGCTGACGATCTCGCAGATGGCGCCGGCGGGCTGGAGCCCGGCCAGCCGGGCCAGGTCGACGGCGGCCTCGGTGTGACCCGGGCGGCGCAATACGCCACCGTCCTTGGCGCGCAACGGAACAACGTGACCGGGCCGGGTGAAATCGTCGGCGACGCTGGTGGGATCGGCGAGCAGCCGCATCGTGGTGGCCCGGTCCGAGGCCGAAATCCCGGTGCCCACACCCCGTCTGGCGTCGACCGTGACGGTGTAGGCGGTGCCGTGCTTGTCCTGGTTCACCGCGTACATCGGCAGCAACCCCAGCCTGTCGCAGATCTCGCCGTCCAGCGGCACACAGAGGTATCCGGAGGTGTAGCGCACCATGAAGGCCACCATCTCCGGCGTCGCCTTCTCGGCGGCGAAGATCAGATCGCCCTCGTTCTCCCGGTCCTCGTCGTCGATGACGATGACGGCCTTGCCGGCCGCAATGTCGGCAACCGCCCTTTCGACGGAGTCCAACCTCGTCATCTTTGCTACCTCGCCGTCCCCGCTGCCCGGCGGGAACACTGTCGAAACGGCTCACACGAGAAGCCCACGTGTTGCATTCAGTATGAACCACGGCGACCGCGCGGTTATTGCCGCGGTTTGATCAGCGGGACGGCCTCGGATCGCGCCGCACCGCCGGGCGCGCCGGCGGCACGACCGCCTGACCACTTGCGATGAGCGCGCACGTATCTCGGCGCCACGGATCCCCGCGGCCTCTCGGGGCCAGAGCGGGCCTCGGCACCCTGGTAATCGTTGCCGGGATCACAGTTTTCGCCGCCCTTGGCCGTCGGTGCCGCCGCGATATTCGTCGCCGGAATAATAACTGCGTGATGCGAAGGAGAGGGCCCTTCCGCAAACAGGGAAGCGGCCGGCAAAATGGTGTGCCCGACCCGCGATATCGTCACCTGGTGCCAAAAATAACCCGATGAAAAGCTCCTATACACCGAAACCCTTTGCGCCAGATATGCGTTGGCTGTGCTCAAAATTTGACATGAGCAAACGACAAAGCCGGGTTTCGCCCGCATTATCGCGGGTAAATACTGCCCCATGAATACCAACACACAAACACGACCGTGGGCCCGGCTGTGCACCGGCGCGCTCGCTGCCGGCGGCTTGGCTATGTCCGCACTCGGACTGGCCACGGGCACCGCCGCGGCGGCGCCTCCTCCGCCGCCCATGGATCACCACCACTGGTGCCCGGGCGAGCAGTGGGACCCGGGCTGGGGCCCTTACCAGAACTGGAACAACTGCCGTGACTGGGACGACAACTATGGCGGCCCGGCCGGCTACGGGGCTCCGCCGTGGGCGGGACCGCCGCCCCCGCCGCCACCGTGGGCGCCGTGGGCCCAGATCGTCTGGGATCCCGGCATGAACCATTGGGGTTACTGGGAAGGCCCCATCTGGCGTCCGGTGTAATCAGCCGAGCAACCAGCTGATCCAAAGGCAGGCCGCTGCCGCGGCGCGTGACGCCGCGACTAGCGGCCTGTCGTCATGACGGCGCGGCTTCGGCCGAGGGGTCGCCGTCTTCGGCCAGGTGGCGTAAGACCCGTTCGTTGAGGGCGGCGAGCATGTCGAGCTCGGCTGGGCTGAGTAGGTCGATGAAGTTCCGGCGGACATCCGCCACGTGCTTGGGCGCCGCCTTCTCGATGGCGGCGCGGCCGGCCGGCAGCAGGCAGACCATGGTGCTGCGGGCGTCGTCCGGGTTGGGCTCCCGGCTGATCAGCCCGTCCTGCTCCATGCGGCGCACCTGATGGGAGACACGGCTCTTTTCCCAGCCCAGCGTGTTGCATAGCTCGTGGGCGGGGAGGCGGTCCCCGTCGTGCTCGGAGAGCACCGCCAAGATCTGGTAGTCGGCGCCGGACAAGCCCGATTCCTGCAGGCCCCGGTTCAGGTGCACGCTGAGCTGATGATTCGCGTGCTGGAAGGCCCGCCAGGCGCGGTCTTCGCGGGGATTCAGCCAGTTCGGTTCCATCGGTTCCCATGTTATCGGAGATTAGTTGACGCGTCATCCAAATCTCCATAAGGTGGACTCGTCAACCTTTTCTCTAGGAAGTCAGGACGGGACACCTCATGAGCAGCATCAGCATCATCGGCACCGGGAACATGGCCCGCGCCATCGGCGCGCTGGCGGTAGCGGGCGGCAATAGCGTCGAGATCATCGGCCGCGACGGGTCCAAGGCGGCCGACCTGGCCAAGGCCCTCGGGGGCGGCGCCACGACCGGAGAGTTCGGCGCCGTTCCGGCCGGCGACATCGTCATCGTTTCGGTGTTGTACGCCGACGTCGTTCCGGTCGTCGAGCAGTACGGAGACGCCCTCGTGGGCAAGGTCATCGTCGACATCAGCAATCCCTTCAACCCCGCGGCCGACGGACTGGCCATTCCCGATGGCACCTCGGTCGCACAGCAAGTCGCCAAGGCGGCCCCGGCCGGCGCCGGCGTGGTGAAGGCGTTCAACACCGTCTTCGGCGTTGTCCTGGCCCAGGGTCGGCCGCTCGACGTGTTCATCGCCGGCGACGACGCGCCCGCCAAGGCGCGGGTGGCGGAGTTCATCGAGAGCCTCGGGCTGCGCCCGCTCGACGTCGGCGGCCTGAACATGGCGCACTGGCTGGAAGGAACGGGCCTGGTCGTGATGGGCCTGGCCCGCCACGGGGTCGGAAATTTCAACTTCGCCCTCGGCGCCACGGTTCCCGGCTGAGCGCCCCGGTAATGGTTGATACATCATCGAAAGGATGATCCGATGAAGCTAGGTTTCGCACTCCCCATCGTCGGGCCCGCCGTCAGCGGCGCCGCTGGCCTGAGCGCGTTCTGCCGCGGACTCGAGGACCTGGGCTACGACACGCTGTGGGTCGGCGATCGACTGGTCACGCCGGTCGACATGCACAGCACCTATCCGGGCAAAGAGCAGCCCTACCCGCCGCAGATGACCCGGTACCTCGATCCGGTGCTGCTCTGGACGGTCGCCGCGACCGCAACCAGCCGGGTGCGGCTGAACGCCAGCACGCTCAGCACCTTCTACTACGAGCCGGTGCACCTGGCCCGCCTGCTGACCACGCTCGACGTGCTCAGCGACGGCCGCCTCGACGTCGGCGTGGGACTCGGGTGGATGAAAGACGAACACGACATCGCCCGCGGCGCGGACTGGCACCGGCGCGGGCGGATGCTCGACGACCTGCTGGCGTTCCTGCGCGAGTGGTGGACGACCACCCCGGTGTCCTGGGACAGCGAGTTCTTCACGCTGCCGCCGGTCCACGCCGACCTGCGCCCGGTCCAGGCCGGCGGCCCGCCGATCTGGATCGGCGGTGCCAGCGAGGCCGCCATGCGCCGGGTCGGCCGCAGCGGCACGGGCTGGCTCGGGGTCGAGGGGCTGCAGGACGAGGTCACCGATCACCTGTGGTCGATCGCGCGCCGTGCGGCCCGGGACGCCGGCCGCGATCCGGACGCGCTGAAGACGGCCATGCGGATCAACCTCGAACCGGGCACGTCCGTTGCCGCTGTGGTCGACAAGCTCGAGCGCCTCGCCGCCTCCGGAGCCGACGAGGCGATCGTGGATGCCTTCGCGATGTTCCCCAGCCTTGACCGGATGCTCGACTTCGCCGGTCAGGTGATCACCCGGTGGTCGGCCGGAGAGGGTGCCGGCGGGACAACTCCGGTCAGCGGGTCATCAACCGCTCGACGTATTTGGCGATGACGTCGACTTCCAGGTTCACCGGCGTCCCGACCGGGGCGCTGCCCAACGTGGTCAACTCGCGGGTGGTGGGTATCAGCGAGACCTCAAACCAGTCCCCCGGCTCGCTGCCCAGCCCGGACACCGTCAGCGAAATCCCGTCGACGGTGATCGAGCCCTTCTCCACGACGTAGCGGGCCACCTCGGCGGGCATCTCGATCCGCACCACTTCCCAGTGCTCGGACGGGGTCCGCGCCACGATCCGCCCGGTCCCGTCGACGTGGCCCTGCACGATGTGCCCGCCCAGCCGGCTGTTGACGGCCGCGGCGCGCTCCAGGTTCACCCGGCTGCCGACCTGCAATTCGCCCAGGTTGGACCGGTTGAGCGATTCGGCCATCACGTCGGCGGTGAACTGACCGCCGGGCAACAGCTCGGCGACGGTCAGGCAGACGCCGTTGACGGCGATCGAGTCGCCGTGGCCCGCGTCGGCGGTCACGACCGCGCCGCGGATGGTCAGCCGCGCCGCGTCGGAAAGGACGTCGCGAGCCGTCACCTCGCCGAGTTCCTCGACAATCCCGGTAAACATCCCCCTAGGCTAATTGGCCCACTCCCAGGCGGATGAGCAGGGCAAACACCGGCGCCCGCGCGACACCGGGACCCCGCGTTCGTCAGGGCAGTCACCGGCACCCTCTACGATGCAGAGTATGCAGACCCGCCGCCGTCTATCGGCCGTCATCGCATCCCTGACCCTCGCCACCGCCTTGATCGCCGGCTGCTCGTCGGGCTCAAAGCAGAGCGGCGCACCGCTTCCCGACGCCACGACCCTGGTCAAGCAGTCGGCCGACGCCACCAAGAACGTGAAGAGCGCGCACATCGCGCTCAGCGTCCAGGGCAAGATCCAGGGGTTGCCCATCAAGACGCTGACCGGTGACCTCACCACGGCACCGGCCACCGCCGCACAGGGAAACGCCACCATCACCCTGGGCGGGTCCGACATCGACGCCAACTTCGTGGTGCTCGACGGGACCCTGTACGCCACCCTGACCCCGAACAAGTGGAGCGACTTCGGCAAGGCCGCCGACGTCTATGACGTCTCGGTGCTGCTCAACCCCGACAGTGGGCTGGGCAACTCGCTGGCCAACTTCACCAACGCCAAGGCCGAGGGCCGCGACAACATCAACGGGCAGAACACCATTCGCATCAGCGGAAACGTCTCGGCGGACGCGGTGAACAAGATCGTTCCGCAGTTCAACGCGACGCAACCGGTGCCGAGCACGGTCTGGATCCAGGAGTCCGGTGACCACCAGCTGGTCCAGGCCAACCTGCAGAAGAGCTCGGGCAACTCCGCCCAGATCACCCTGTCCAACTGGGGCGAGCAGGTTCAGGTCACCAAGCCCCCGGTGAGCTCGTGACCGCTGAGACCGAGGCCCCGGCCGGGCGCCACACCGGGCGCCGCGTAGCGATCAGCGCGGGCAGCCTGGCGGTCCTGCTGGGCGCCCTGGACGCCTACGTCGTCGTGACGATCATGCGCGACATCATGACCGACGTTCACATCCCGATTAACCAGCTGCAGCGCATCACCTGGATCATCACGATGTACCTGCTGGGCTACATCGCCGCCATGCCGCTGCTGGGCCGGGCCTCCGACCGGTTCGGGCGCAAGCTGGTGCTGCAGGTCAGCCTGGCGCTGTTCATCGTCGGCTCGGTGGTCACCGCGCTGGCCGGTCACTGGGGCGACTTCCACCTCCTGGTGGGCGGCCGCACCATCCAGGGCGTGGCCAGCGGCGCGCTGCTGCCGGTCACCCTCGCCCTGGGCGCCGACCTGTGGGCGCAGCGCAATCGCGCCGGCGTGCTGGGCGGCATCGGGGCCGCGCAGGAGCTCGGCAGCGTGCTGGGCCCGCTGTACGGGATCTTCATCGTCTTCCTGTTCCACGACTGGCGCTACGTGTTCTGGATCAACGTCCCGCTGACGCTGATCGCCATGGTGATGATCCAGTTCAGCCTCCCGTCGCACGAGCGGGTGGAGGAGCCCGAAAAGGTCGACCTGGTCGGCGGTGTGCTGCTGGCGGTCGCCCTGGGCCTCGCCGTGATCGGCCTGTACAACCCGCAACCCGACGGCAAGCAGATCCTGCCCAGCTACGGACTGCCGCTGGTCATCGGCGCGGTCGTGGTCGCCGTGCTGTTCCTGATCTGGGAGCGGTTCGCGCGCACCCGGCTGATCGAGCCGGCGGGCGTGCACTTCCGCCCGTTCCTGGCCGCGCTGGGCGCCTCGCTGTTCGCCGGTGCCGCGCTGATGGTGACGCTGGTCGACGTCGAGCTGTTCGGCCAGGGGGTGCTGGGGCAATCCCAGACGCAGGCCGCCGGCTTGCTGCTGTGGTTCCTGATCGCGCTGCCGATCGGCGCGGTGCTGGGTGGGTGGATCGCCACCCGGGTCGGCGACCGGATCATGACCTTCGTCGGGCTGCTCATCGCGGCCTACGGCTACTGGCTGATCCACTTCTGGCGCCAGGACGTCATGAGCCAGAAGCACAACATCTTCGGGGTGTTCAGCGTGCCCGCGCTGCACGCCGACCTGCTGGTCGCCGGGGTGGGCCTCGGCCTGGTGATCGGGCCGCTGACCTCCGCCGCGCTCCGCGTGGTCCCGTCCGCCCAACACGGCATCGCCTCGGCGGCCGTGGTGGTGGCCCGGATGACCGGCATGCTGATCGGCGTAGCCGCGCTCAGCGCGTGGGGCCTGTACCGGTTCAACCAGATCGTGGCGGGCCTGACGGCCGCGATCCCGCCCAACGCCACGTTGCTGGAGCGCATCGCCGCCCAGGGCACCATGTACCTCAAGGCCTTCGCCCAGATGTACGGCGACATCTTCTCGGCCACCGTCGTGATCTGCATCGCCGGAGCGCTGCTGGGCCTGCTGATCGGTGGCCGCAAGGAGCACGCCGAGGAGCCGGAAATCGCTGAGCCGCAAGCCGTCTCGCTGGGAGAGCGCTAGCCCCTGCGCGGCACCAGGCTGAGCACCACGTCGGGCCCCACCCGGTCGATGGCGTCGAAATGCCAGCGCAGCGCCCGCGCGATCGTGGTCACCCCCACGTCGTCGACCGCAGTGACGGGACCGCCCAGCAGGGTCGGTGCGACGTAGGCCAGGATCCGGTTCACCACCCCGGCCCGCAGGAAGGCACCCGCGAGGGTCGGGCCGCCTTCCAGTAGGACGTCGGTGCGGTCCGCGACGGCCTTGAGCACCTCCATGGGGTCGTGCGTGCGGATCAGCATGGTCCGCGAATCGTCGTTGAGAACCTTTGCCTCCGAAGGTATTTCACGCATCCCGACGACCACCCGCAGCGGTTGCCGGCCGGCCAGTGAGCCGTCGGGCAGCCGGGCGGTCAACGCCGGGTCGTCGGCCAGCACGGTGCCGGTGCCCACCACGATCGCGTCGGCCGCCGCGCGGCGCCGATGCAGGTCCAGCCGCGAGGCTTCGCTGGAGATCCATTGGCTGGAGCCGTCCGCGGCCGCGCTGCGGCCGTCGACGCTGGCGGCGTATTTCCAGGTCAGGTGCGGCAGCCCGGTGCGTTGCTTGTGCAGCCACTCGCGCAGCGGGCCGCCGGTCACCTCGTCGGCCAGCACGCCGGAACGCACCGTCACGCCCGCCTGCTCGAGCCGCGCGGCCCCGCCGGCGGCCTCCGGGTTAGGGTCGGCGACGGCGTACACCACGGTGCCCACCTTCGCGTCCAGTAGGGCGTTCACGCAGGGCGGGGTTTTGCCGTAGTGGTTGCACGGCTCGAGGGTGACGACGACGGTGCCGCCGGCGGCCAGTTCGCCGGCCCGACGCAGCGCCAGGATCTCGGCGTGATCGCCGCCGGCGGGTTCGGTGGCCCCGACGCCGACGACCTCGCCGCCGGCGTCCAGGATGACCGCCCCCACGGGCGGGTTCGGATACGTGGTCCCCTTGACGTGGTTGGACTGGTCGATCGCCAAACGCATTGCGGCGTCAAGGCCCTCGCCCGCCGGCGCCGTCATCGACGCAGGTGCGGGGAGGCGCCGGCCGCCTGGCGCCGCAAGGCCGCTATCGCGGCCTCCGGATCCTCGGCGCCGTACACGGCAGACCCGGCGACGAAGCAATCGACGCCGGCTTCGGCGGCCTGCTCGATGGTGTCGGCGTTGATGCCGCCGTCGATCTCGACGAGGATCGTCAACTCCCCCGCCTCGATGAGCTTGCGCGCGGTGCGCACCTTGCTCAGCACCTCGGGGATGAAGCTCTGGCCGCCGAAACCGGGCTCCACCGACATGATGAGCAGGGTGTCGAACTGCGGCAGGATCTCCAGGTAGGGCTCCAGCGGGGTCCCCGGCTTCACGCTGATGCCCGCCTTGGCGCCGGCGGCGCGGATGTCGCGGGCCACGCCGACCGGATTCTGGGTGGCCTCGGCGTGGAAGGTGACGTTGTAGGCCCCCGCCTCGGCGTAGGGAGGCGCCCAGCGGTCCGGGTCCTCGATCATCAGATGGCAGTCCATCGGGATGGTGGTGGCGGCCAGCAGGCTCTCGACCACCGGCAGCCCGAGGGTCAGGTTCGGCACGAAGTGGTTGTCCATCACGTCGACGTGCAGCCAGTCGGCGCCGGTCACGGCGGCGGCTTCGTCGGCGAGCCGGGAGAAGTCAGCGGAAAGGATCGACGGCGCGATCAAAGGTCCCGCGATGTTGCGAGGCATGAGCGCCAGACTACTGAGCCGCGCGGCCCGCTTCACATCCGGCGCGTGCCGCTCCCCCGCCTCGCGGCGCAACGCGGCCGCGACAGTGTCCATCGTGTGGCGTCCCCGCTACCCCGCTTCGCGGCGCAGCGCGGCCGCGAACATCGCATCCGTGCCGTGCCGGTGCGGCCAGAGCTGGACGTGCGGCCCGTCGCCCAGGTCGGCTCCCTTGTCCATGGGCTCGAACAACGGCCGGGTGTCCAGCGCGCTCACCGGGTGGCGGCGCAGCGCGTCGGCGACCACGCCGACGGTTTCGGCCAGGTGTGGCGAGCAGGTGGCGTAGAGCACCACGCCGCCCGGGCGGGTCAGCGCGATCGCCGCCCCCAGCAGCTCGCGCTGCAGCTTGGTGAGCGTCGGCACGTCGGCGGGCTGACGCCGCCACCGGGCCTCCGGGCGGCGGCGCAGCGCTCCCAGGCCGGTGCAGGGGGCGTCGACGAGCACGCGATCGAAGGTCGGCTCGAGATCGGTATGCCGACCGTCGACCCGTAGCACGTCGACCGGCAGGCCGCGGGTGTTCGCCACCACCAGATCGGCGCGCCGCGGCACCGGCTCCACCGCGGTGACGCGGGCGCCCGAGGCCGCGCCGAGCCCGGCCAGCAGGGCCGTCTTGCCGCCCGGGCCGGCGCACAGGTCCAGCCACCGGCCGCCGTCCCCGTCGACCGGGGCCAGCGTCAGCGCCCGGGCCACCAGCTGGCTGCCCTCGTCCTGGACCAGCGCGGCGCCGTCGCGCACCGGCGTCAGCCGCCCGGGATCGCCACCGGCCAAGTACACCGCGTAGGGCGAATAGCGGCCCACCGTGCCGCCGACCGCCTCGGCCAGCTCGGTGGCGGTCAGCGCGCCGGGGCGGGCGGCCAGATGCACCTGGGGCCGTTCGTCGTCGCTGGCCAGCACCGCGTCGAGTTCGGTCGCGGCGGCGCCCAGGGCATCGGCGAACGCCTGGGCGATCCACCGGGGGTGCGCATGCACGAACGCGGCATGCCCGATCGGATCCTGCACCGGGTCGGGCGCCAGCTCCGCAACCCAGGACCGCTCGTCGCGCCCTGAGATGGTGCGCAGCACCCCGTTGACGAAACCCGCTCGCGCCGAGTCGAATTCGATTCCCGCCTGCTCGACGGTGGTGGACACCGCGGCGTGCGCGTCGACCCGGGTGCGCAGCAGTTGATACGCGCCGAGGCGCAGCAGGTCGAGCAGCACCGGGTCGATGGCTTGCGGCGAGCGTCCCGCCGCGGCGCCGATGACGGCGTCGAGCAGGCCCCGGCTGCGGCAGGTGCCGTAGGTCAGCTCGGTGGCGAAAGCCGCGTCCCGGCCGGTGATTCCGCGTTCGCGCAGCAGTGCGGGCAGGGCCAGGTTGGCGTACGCGTCGCGCTCGCTGACCGCCCGGAGCACGTCGAACGCGGCGGCGCGGGCCGGGTCCAGCGGCCGGCGCGGCGGCCGGCGGTCGCGCTGCTGGGGCCGGCGGT
>NZ_LZLL01000546.1:0-793 GCF_001669335.1 Mycobacterium sp. 1245852.3
GCGGCGACCTGGCGAACATGTTGTGGCGCAGGATGATTGACAACGCCGAGGAATACATGGCAGAAGGCGTGCGCGCCGGGACGATCAAACCCAGCCGAGACCCCAAGGGGCGGGCCAGGTATTTGGCCATCACCGGCGGCGGCGGCTTCCTCCTCTACATCCAAATGCATGAAACACCAACGGATTTGCGGGCAGTGCTGCGCGACTACTCGCGCGACATGATTTTGCCCGCGCTCGAGGTCTACACCGAGGGCCTGCTGACCGACCGGACCATGTACGACGCATTCCTGGCCGCCGAAGATCAAGGAGGATCTGATGCCGACTGAAAACGCCGACGGATTCGCACCCATCGAGATCCGGGGTCTGACAAAGAATTTCGGCGCGGTTCGGGCGCTGGACGGCCTGGACCTCACGGTGCGGGAGGGAGAGGTCCACGGGTTCCTCGGGCCCAACGGCGCCGGGAAGTCCACGACCATCCGCGTCCTGTTGGGCCTGGTGAAAGCCGACGGCGGCAGTGTGCGGCTGCTCGGCGGCGACCCGTGGACACAGGCCGTCGCCCTGCATCGCCACATCGCTTACGTGCCAGGCGATGTGACGTTGTGGCCGTCGCTGACCGGCGGTGAGATTATCGACCTGCTGGCCCGGATGCGGGGTGGCATCGACAAGAAGCGCCGCGCCGAGTTGATCGAGCGCTTCGACCTGGACCCGCACAAGAAGGCGCGCACGCCTTCTGCCATGTATTCCTCGGCGTTGTCAATCATCCTGCGCCACAACATGTTCGCCAGGTCGCCGC
>NZ_LZLL01000547.1:0-2994 GCF_001669335.1 Mycobacterium sp. 1245852.3
ACCCGTCGTGTGAGGCCATCGGCCTGCTGAAGATGGACTTCCTGGGCCTGCGCAACCTGACGATCATCGGCGACGCGCTGGAGAACATCAAGTCCAACAGGGGAATCGACCTCGACCTGGAGTCGGTGCCGCTCGACGACAAGCCCACCTACGAGCTGCTCGGCCGCGGCGACACCCTGGGCGTGTTCCAGCTCGACGGCGGGCCGATGCGGGACCTGTTGCGCCGCATGCAGCCCACCGAGTTCAACGACATCGTCGCGGTGCTGGCCCTGTACCGCCCTGGGCCGATGGGCATGAACGCCCACAACGACTACGCCGACCGCAAGAACGGTCGTCAGGCGGTCAAGCCGATCCACCCGGAGCTCGAGGAGCCGCTGCGCGAGATCCTGGCCGAGACGTACGGCCTGATCGTCTACCAAGAGCAGATCATGTTCATCGCCCAGAAGGTCGCCTCGTACACGATGGGCAAGGCCGACGCGCTGCGCAAGGCGATGGGCAAGAAGAAGCTCGAGGTGCTCGAGGCCGAGTACAAGGGCTTCTACGAAGGCATGACCGCCAACGGCTTCTCCGAAAAAGCGGTGAAAGCCTTGTGGGACACCATTCTTCCGTTCGCCGGGTACGCGTTCAACAAGTCGCACGCGGCCGGCTACGGGCTGGTCTCCTATTGGACGGCCTACCTGAAGGCCAACTATCCAGCCGAGTACATGGCCGGCCTGCTGACGTCGGTGGGCGACGACAAGGACAAGGCCGCGGTCTACCTGGCCGACTGCCGCAAGCTCGGCATCACGGTGCTGCCGCCGGACGTCAACGAGTCCCTAGTGAACTTCGCCTCGGTGGGGCGCGACATCCGCTTCGGACTGGGCGCGGTGCGCAACGTCGGCGCCAACGTGGTCGGCTCGCTGATCGGCACCCGCAACGGCAAGGGCAAGTTCACCGACTTCTCGGACTACCTGAACAAGATCGACGTGGCGGCCTGCAACAAGAAGGTCACCGAGTCGTTGATCAAGGCCGGCGCCTTCGACTCGCTGGGGCATGCCCGCAAGGGCCTGTTCCTGGTGCACACCGACGCGGTCGACTCGGTGCTGGGCACCAAGAAGGCCGAGGCCATGGGCCAGTTCGACCTGTTCGGCGGCGGAGAAGATGGGGTCGGCTGCGATTCCGTGTTCAACATCAAAGTGCCCGACGACGAGTGGGAGGACAAGCACAAGCTCGCCCTGGAGCGAGAGATGCTGGGGCTCTACGTGTCCGGGCACCCGCTGAACCAGGTGGCGCACCTGCTGACCGCTCAGGTCGACACCCAGATCCCGGCCATCCTCGACGGCGATGTCCCCAACGACACCCAGGTGCGGGTGGGTGGCATCCTCGCGTCGGTCAACCGGCGGGTCAACAAGAACGGAATGCCTTGGGCGTCAGCCCAATTGGAGGACCTCACCGGTGGCATCGAGGTGATGTTCTTCCCGCAGGCCTACTCGGTGTACGGGGCCGACATCGCCGACGACGTCGTGGTGCTGATCAAGGCCAAGGTCTCGCTGCGCGACGACCGCGTCGCGCTGATCGCCAACGAGCTTGTGGTGCCGGACTTCTCCAATGCGCAGCCGAACCGGCCGCTGGCGGTCAGCCTGCCGACGCGCCAGTGCACCATCGACAAGGTCACCGCGCTCAAGCAGGTGCTGGCCCGCCACCCCGGCACGGCGCAGGTGCACCTGCGGCTGATCAGCGGGGACCGCATCACCACGCTGGAACTGGATGCCTCCCTGCGGGTTACGCCGTCGCCGGCGCTGATGGGCGACCTCAAGGCGCTGCTCGGCCCCGGCTGCCTGGGCGGCTAGGCGCTTCGTCGGATCACCCGATCTCCGCGAGTGTGAAGTTGGTTTCACGCTCGCAACCGAACGTGAAGCTGGTTTCACACTGGGCGCCGGCGGCTAGGCGCTCAACCCCAGCACGGCCTGGTGGTCGTGGGTCGGGACGATCGTGACCGCGTGACGCGCCAGGTGCAGTCGTTGCACGGTCTTGAAGGTCTGCTCGCGATCCTCGTCCACCAAAAGACCCGGATAGCTTGACTTTTGGCGGACCATCTCGATCTGCATGGCGTGCCAGGCCGCGTCGCCGGCGATCAGGATCCAGCCGCGTCCCGTGTGGGCGAGCACCCCGACGCTGCCCGGGGTGTGCCCGGCGAGGTCGACCAGCAGCACGGACTGGTCCCCGAAGAGGTCGTGGCTTCGGGTGAAGGTGAGCACCGGCGGCCCGTCCAGCTCGTACTCGACAACGGGCCTGCCGCGCAATGAATCCCGCACGCCGCCGACGGGCGCGACGGGCCCGGCGCCGATCCAGTCGCGTTCGGTGCGGTGCAGGTGCACGGGCAGCCCGGGCAGGTCCAGCAGGCCCGAGACGTGGTCCCAGTGCGCGTGGGTGGGCAGCGCGAAATCCAACGGCGCGGCAATGGGCGCCCGGCCCAGCGCGGTGATGGTGGGGACGGTGTCGGCCGGGGGACGGACCGCGACCCGCAGCACCGCGGGCAGTTGGGCGATCGCTCGTCGCTCGACGTCGACGCACACGGCGGGGTCGACGATGAACGTGGCCTCCGGGTGGCTGACGATGAACGACGTCAGCGAGTTCTCGATGCGCGCCGGCGTGAAGGCGCCCTCGACAATCGCCGCGGTCGGCACCGACCGCGGCACCTGGGGCAGCGCGGTCACCGTCACGGTGCGGCCGGGCGTCGGTAGCCCGGCGTCGGCGACGCTGCGGATGAACCGCTCGTCGGGCCGCCGCGGACGCACCATGCCGAGCACCAGTCCCGCTGCGGCGCTGCAACATTGGCGGATCCCGGGGGAGCGGACCGGGTCGGCCACCGGCGCGTGTGTCATGGCAGCTCCACCCGCACGATGACGCTGCCCGGCCACACCCCGCGATCGCAGGCGCGCCGCAGCTTCTCTCTCGCGCACAGGTCTTGGTGCACGTTGGTCACGCCGGGAACCTTGATCAGCGGCACGATGT
>NZ_LZLL01000548.1:0-3835 GCF_001669335.1 Mycobacterium sp. 1245852.3
GCACCGCGGCCATGCTGGCCGAGATCACCGAACTGCTGGCGGACGGAATCGTGACACCGTTGCCGCTCAAGACGTTTGATGTCCGCTGCGCCGCGACGGCCTATCGGTACCTCAGCCAGGCGCGCCACATCGGCAAGGTCGCGCTGACCGTCCCGTCGGGTCCCGGTGAGGTGCTCAGCGGCTGCGGCGGTGGCCTGGCCGGGGCCAGCGTGGTGATCACCGGCGGCACCGGCATGGCCGGTTCCGCGCTGGCCCGCCACCTCGTCGAGCGCTACCGGGTGGCCCACGTGGTGCTGGCCAGCCGGACCGGCGACCGGGGGCCCGGGGTCGCCGAGCTGGTGTCCGACCTGCAGCGCTGCGGCGCGCGGGTGTCGGTGGTGGCCTGCGACGTCGCCGACCCGGAGGCCGCCGCACGGATGCTGGCCGGGATACCGGCGCAGTATCCGCTGCGCGGAATCGTCCATGCCGCGGGGATTCTCGACGACGGGCTGATCTCATCGCTGACCCCGGATCGGGTGGACGCGGTGCTGCGCGCCAAGGTGGACGGGGCGTGGAACCTGCACGAGCTCACCCGGCACCTGGATCTCTCGGCGTTCGTGGTGTTCTCGTCGATGGCCGGGATCGTGGGGACCCCGGGTCAGGCGAACTACGCGGCGGCCAACAGCTTCCTCGACGGGCTGGCCGCCTACCGGCGGGCCCACGGATTGCCCGGCCTGTCGCTGGCCTGGGGCCTGTGGGAGCAGGCGTCGGCGATGACCGCGCACCTCGGCGAGCGCGACAAGGCGCGGATGAGCAGGATCGGGCTGGCGCCGCTGTCCACCGAGCAGGCGCTGGCCGCGTTCGACGCCGCGATGCTGGTGGACGCTGCGGTGCTGGTGGCCGCGCGGGTGGACCGCGCCGCGCTGTCCGACAACATCGCCGCGCTGCCCCCGCTGCTGTCCGAGCTCGTCGCCGGCCCGACCCGGCGCGTCATCGACGACACCGACGTCACCGCGTCGACGGCGGGGCTTTCGGCGCGCCTGCACGTGCTGAGCCCCGAGGCGCGCCACCGCGAGCTGGTCGACTTGGTCTGCGCCAACGCTGCGATGGTGCTCGGGGTGCCCAATCCGGCGGACATCAACTCCAGCAGCGCCTTCGGCGAGCTCGGCTTCGATTCGCTGACCGCCGTCGAACTGCGGAACCGCCTCAAAAACGCCACCGGCCTTACCCTTTCGCCGACGCTGATCTTCGACTACCCGACACCCGTCGCGCTGGCCGCGCATCTCGACACTCAACTGGCCGGTGACGCCGGTGAACCGCCGAACCTGATGGGTCGCTTCAACGACATCACCCGCGAACTGCAGGCGCTGCTCGGCGCGCCCAACTGGAACGCCGACGACAAGTCGGTGCTGCGGGCCCGCATTCACAACCTGCTGGCCGCGGTTGCGCCGAGCCGGCCTTCCGACGCCGAACACCTCGACGACGACCTCGACGCCGCCACCGAAAGCCAACTCTTTGCGATCCTCGATGAAGAACTCGGCCGCTGACCCCCCGCCGCAAGGAGCAACGATGCCGGGCACCTCGCAGCACGTCGACTACCTGAAACGCGTCACCGCGGATCTCAGGCGGACCCGGCGGCGCGTCGCGGAACTGGAGGGCCGGCTCTCCGAGCCCGTTGCGGTGGTGGGCATGGCGTGTCGTTACGCCGGTGGAGTCGAATCGCCGGAAGACTTGTGGGAGTTGGTGATTCAGGGCCGCGACACGGTGTCGGACTTCCCGGCCGACCGCGGCTGGGACGTCGAGGGGTTGTACGACCCCGACCCCGACACCAAGGGAAAGATGTACACCCGGCAGGGCAGTTTCCTGGCGGACGCGGGCGATTTCGACGCCGGTTTCTTCGGCATCGGGCCCAGCGAGGCGCTGGCCATGGACCCCCAGCAGCGGATGATGCTCGAGATCTGCTGGGAGGCGTTGGAGCGGGCCGGGATTGATCCCGTCACGCTGCGCGGCTCGGCGACCGGCGTCTTCGCGGGCGTCATCCACGCCGGCTATGGCGGGGAGGTCAAGGGCGAGCTGGAGGGCTACGGGCTCACCGGCTCGACGCTGAGCGTGACCTCGGGCCGGGTGTCCTACGTGTTGGGCCTGGAGGGCCCCGCGGTGTCGGTGGATACCGCGTGCTCGTCGTCGTTGGTCTCCATGCATCTGGCCGCGCAGTCACTGCGGTCCGGGGAGTGCGATCTGGCGCTGGCCGGTGGCGTGACCGTGATGGCCACCCCCGCGGCCTTTGTCGAGTTCAGCCGCCAGCGTGCGCTGGCCCCCGACGGTCGCTGCAAGGTGTATGCCGGTGCGGCGGACGGGACTTCGTGGTCGGAAGGCGCCGGCGTCCTGGTGCTGGAGCGGTTGGCTGACGCCCGGCGGCTGGGGCATCCGGTGCTGGCGGTGCTGCGCGGTACCGCGGTCAATCAGGACGGCGCGTCCAACGGTCTGACCGCACCCAACGGGCCGTCGCAGCAGCGCGTCATCCGGGCGGCGCTGGCCAACGCCGGGTTGACGGCCGCGGACGTGGATGTGGTCGAGGGCCATGGGACCGGGACGGTGCTCGGCGACCCCATCGAGGCCCAGGCGCTGCTGGCGACGTACGGGCAGGATCGCGCCGCGGACCGCCCGCTGTGGCTGGGGTCGATCAAATCCAACATCGGCCACACCTCGGCCGCGGCCGGGGTGGCCGGGGTGATCAAGATGATTCAGGCGATCCGGCACGGGGTGCTGCCCAAGACGCTGCACGTGGACATCCCGTCGCCGCACGTGGATTGGTCCGCCGGCGCGGTCTCGCTGCTGACCGATCCGCGGCCGTGGCCCGACCACGGCGGGATACGGCGGGCGGGCGTCTCGTCGTTCGGGATCAGCGGCACCAACGCGCACGTCATCGTGGAGCAGCCCCCCGCGACCCTCGACGAGGATACCGAGCCGGTTCTGGAGACGCCCGATTCGGTTGTGCCATGGGTGCTTTCGGCCCGATCGCCCGAGGCGCTGACCGCTCAGGCGCAACGGTTGCTGGACCGGCTGAACGTCGAGGCGGGCCCGCGGGCGGTGGACGTGGGCTGGTCGCTGGCGACCACCCGGGCGGCCTTCGAGCATCGCGCGGTGCTGATCGGCGCCGACCGGGCCGCCCTGACCGCGGGGTTGGCGGGTTTGGCGGCCGGGCGCCCCGATCCGGCCGTGCTGGTCGGCCGGACCCGGTCGGTGGGCAAGCGAGTGTTCGTGTTTCCGGGGCAGGGCTCCCAGTCGCTCGGCATGGGCGCCGAACTGTACCACCGCTTTCCGGTGTTCGCGCAGGCCTTCGATGAGGCCATCGCGGCGGTGGACGCGCACACGCGGCTGCCGCTGCGCGAGGTGATCTGGGGCACCGACCCGCAGTTGTTGCAGAGCACCGAATTCGCCCAGCCGGCACTGTTCGTGGTGGAGATCGCGTTGGCCGCGCTGTGGCAGTCCTTCGGCGTCACACCGGATGTGGTGATCGGCCACTCGGTGGGCGAGATCGCCGCGGCGTGCGTGGCCGGGGCGATCTCGCTGCCCGACGCGGCCCGGCTGGTGGCGGCGCGCGGTCGCCTGATGGCCGCGCTGCCGGCCGGCGGGGTGATGATCGCCGTGGCCGCGACCGAGGACGAGGTGGCCCCCCTGCTGAACGGCGCCGTGAGCATCGCGGCGGTCAACGGCCCGCGTTCGTTGGTGCTCTCCGGTGAGCAGGCCGCGGTGGGGGCGGTCGCCGACCGGTTGGCCGCCGGCGGCGCGCGGATGCACCGGCTGGCGGTCTCGCACGCGTTTCACTCGCCGTTGATGGAACCCATGACGGACG
>NZ_LZLL01000549.1:0-4510 GCF_001669335.1 Mycobacterium sp. 1245852.3
CACCACGGGCCCTCGATCCCCGACCTCATCATCGCTGCCACCGCCGAGCTATCGGGATTGACCATCCTGCACGTCGACAAGGACTTCGACATCATCACCGCGATAGCCGGACAGCCCGCAACTCGTCTCGCCTGCACCAGCCCAAGCTGTCCGGAATAAGGAAATCGTCCGGGATCGGAGAAACGGTGAACCACAATGCGAAACTGCGGTGGCCGATGGTGGCCATCGTGTTGGCAGCGCTCGGTCTCTGGATCACATGGGATCACCATCACCTCATCGATCGGGTGATGGGCTTCGTCGTCCTTAGCCTCGGTGCAGCGGGAACCGTTTGGGGGCTCGTCGAGAAATGGCCTCTCTGAACCAGACCCTCATGCCCAGTCAGTGGGCAGCAGCCAGCGCCGTGGGATTCGCCGTGGACCGTCCACGGAACGAGTCGGTCGCGAACCGCTAGTCGAAGGAGAACCCGTCTGCGAGCTTTCGCCGCCGGGTCTCTTCTGACTCCTGCGCCGCGTCATCTTTGGCGGTTTGTTCGCGCGCAGCGAGCGCCCGCTGGCGGTATCGCTCGCCGTCACCGGCGATCTTCTCCACGAGATTTCGCAGGATCAGGTGGTGGTCGATCACGTACTCGATGGTCGTGTTCGTGACGATGAGATGTTGCAGATCGTCGTCGACGACGACCGTGCCGATCTCGGTCGGAAACTTGGCGCCAGGGCCTGCGGCATCCTGCTCGCCGGCGGTCAGTTTCCGGGATAACTCAACTCGCACCGGGTACCGCTGTGCGCCGCCGTGTCCGGGCAGCGGATCAGGCTGGCCGACCAACTTCAGCTCTTCGGTCGGCGGGCTCAAATCCGGGTCGTCTGCCATTGCAGCCTCCTTCGCGCGCGGTCCCTTAAAAACCTTACCGGCGGCCACCGCATGGCGCGGACACACGCTGGACCGGGCGGGCTCACGGCCCTTGTTCTGCCGCTCCCCCGGCGCCCGCACGGCCGGTGGGGGGTCCTGTCGCGGTGGCTGGTGCGGGCGGCTCGGCGCGCGGCGGCGCACAGTGGCGCGGGTGGGCGCGCGCGGGTGATCGAGGGCGTTTAGCGGGGGTGAATGCGTTGGGATCGACGGCGCTGCATACGTGCCTGCGGCGCCGTCGCGGAGTGGCTGGCGCGGGCATCGGTAGGGTGTCCGCACAGCGTTGGCGGAGGTCTGGGCGCGAGTTTGGCGGGCAGAGTTAACGACCACTGTGGGGGCCTTTGCCGTTCGTGATTGGTGCGTTGTGGCGCGCTGTGGGGCGGCGTCGAGGGCGGGCTTGGCGGGGACGTTTCGGTGGCGGTCTGTCTGCTTGTTGATCGCGCGCGGCGGGTCCGCCGGTGGGTGTTTGGAGGTGGGTTGGTGCGGCCTGCAGCGGTGGATCGGTTAGGGGCGGTCGCGTGCTCGTTGCGCGTCGAGTGCGGCGCGTAACGCGGCGATGTCGGGGTGGCGAACGTAGACATCCCAGTCCTTGTCCAGATCGCTGAGGTCGTGGCCGGCGGCTAGGTCGAGGCCGAGCTCGGTGAGGCGGGAGGAGAGCTGGCTGGGTTCGCTGCACAGCGTGTAGACGGGCCAGTGGTCGGTCTTGCCCGCGGCGGCGGGGCTGGTGGCGGCGCTGGGGGTTTCTGACCAGCCGGTGAGGGTGATTGCGCCGGTCGGTTCGCGCAGCAGCCAAAGCCCGTACTCCATGTGAGTGGTCTCCTGGTAGACGGTCATTACGAGGCCTGGGTGGGGGTGTCCGAGGTCATGGTGACTGGGGTGCCTTTCAGACGATTCTGTTGAGTTGGTTGACGAAATAGCGTTGGACGAGCTGGGTGCCGGTGTGGCCGGCGGGATCGAGGCGGGCGGTGTCGTAGTCGTTGTGGTAGTCGCCCTTGATGAACTCGGCGAAGTGTTTGAGGGCGGTGGCGACGGTGGCGGCGCTGAACTGGGCGAAGGTGGGTCCGAAGATTCCGGTGGCCTGGGTGCCGATGCCGCCCGTCGCGACGCTGATGGCGTTGATGACTGCGGTGACCAGATCGCCGAAGCCGGGTCCGGGGTGGGCGAGGCCGGCCCCGACAGGGCCGAAGGCGCTGACGTTGATGGTGTTGGTCTGCTCCTGCATTTTCGACAGTGCGTTGGCGACGTTGGCGGCTTTGGTCGCGATGGCCGTGATGAGCGCGGGCAGCGCGGTCCAGGCGCGTGCCTGGATGAGATTGATGATTTGGCCGGCGGCGTTGAACAGTTCGGATGCGGTGGCCGCGACCTGGGGTCCGGCGAGCCAGAACAGCTGTTGGGCCAGTGCGACGCCGAAAGCGACGCCGCGGTGGACGAGGTCGGGGATGAGATTGGGGTCTTTGACGAGCTGCAGGATTTGGTTGACGGCGGCGGTGGCGGGGGCGATAAGGCCGGCCATGAACATGGTGGCGAGTTTTTGAGCGGAGCCGGCCGGATCCGAGGCGTCCAGGTGAGATCCGAGGTGGCCGATGAACCGCATGACGAGGTCGGCTTGGGGCAGGTTGCAGAAGTAGTCCAGCGGGGCGCAGATCGACAGGATGCCGTTGCGTTGAGTGAGCGCGCCGAAGCCGCCGGCGCGGACGCCGGCGAAGCCCACGCCGGGCTGGTTGAGCCCGATGGTGGGCTGGCCTACCGGGGACTGTGAGGGGTCAGCGACGAGGGCGACGCCCAGGAGCCGGTTGGCGGGGATGGCGCCCCTGTTGTGGCCGATTGCGGCCGCGATGTCACCGGCGGCGTCGGCGCCTTGGCTGTAGCCGGTGAGGAGGAAGTTGGTGTGTGGGCAGCGGTTGGCGACCGCTCTCATGCGGGCGTCGGCGCTGTCGATGCCGGCTTGTTTGGAGGCCAGGTAGCCGCCGCCGTCGGTGCCGCCGAAGATGGTGGCCGGGTAGGGCGTGTAGAAGGTGTCGACGGTGAGGTGAACGATCCGTTTGATCGGTTCGAGGATGTTGCCGAGGATGCCGACGGGTTTGGTGGGGTCGGCCTGTGGGGTGGTTTGCGTGGTGCCCGGGATCGCAATGGCTTCGACAGCTGGGCAGGTGGCCGGTGCGGCATGGGCAGGCGCAGCGGTGGACAGCAGCAGGGTGGCGGTGAGGGGCAGGGACACCGCCAGGGAGGTGCAGCGGTGGCGGATGGTCATGCTGCTGCTGCCGCGCTCTGGAAGTGGCTGCTGATTTTGCGGATGGCGCGTTGGGCGCGACGTTCGATGGCGCCGACGTTGGCGCCGAGGCTGCGTGCTGCGCTTCTGGGGCTGTAGATGTCGGTGTTGAGGTAGAGCGCTTTGAGGGTCTCGTATTCCAGGGCGGTGATGATGCGGTGGTCGCGGGCCTGGGAGAGCAGGTGCGCGGTGTGGTCGTCGTCGGTGCCGGTGTCGGTGCGGTCGAGGATCGCGGAGTGGGGGTCGACGCGCACCGCCGCAGCAGTGGGGGTGCTGGCGCGTGGCCGGGTGGCCATGACTTTGCGCAGGGTCGCGTTGTAGAGGTAGCGCGACGTCAAGATCTCTGGTTCTGCGGCGGTGCGGATGAGGGTGAAAAAGATGGCCAGGGTGTCGTTGTCGCGGGCGTCGCGGTCGGTGGACAGGTAGCCGTCGGGGTCGGCGAGTTCAGCGATTCGGCGCAAGGCGTGGCGCATCAGGACGGCTGCCATGAGCAGGGCGTGGCGGTCGCCGCTGCGGGCGTAGCCGGCGAGGGTAGGCAGCACGGTTGATGCGGTGGGCAGGTGCGCGCAGATGGCGTTGGGGGTGTGCGGGGCGCGCGGGTGCAGGGATTGGATGAGGGTCACCGCGGGCGTGAGGTCGCCACGGCGGGGCTGGGTGAGCAGGCGGTGGGCCTGGTCGGCGAGTTGGTCCCAGATGGTCATTGGATTCCTTGGCGTCGCGGGGAGGTGACGCGCTTATGGAATCCGTGGACGTTGTTGCGGGGGTTTGCGAAGCGGTGTTTAGCGCGGTTGACAGCACACCCCGATAGGGGTGATGTGCATCACATGCCAGGGTGGTGACCTGGGGGTATGTGGTTGTCAGTTCGGTTGACGAGGAATGGGTGTGCGCAGCTGTCGGGAGTTGCTGGGCACGTCGTGTCCAGGGGCTGGCGCGTCGTACCGCATGGCGGCACCCGGGCATAGCGATGCGTGGGGGCCGTCGAGAGGGGTGCGGCGGAGATTCGGCCAGGCCGCCGTCAGCGCATATGCGGTGATGCGCTCGGCGCATACGTTGACGAGCTAATGCAGGAGGGGGAAGCGCTCGTCCGTGGCTTCCGCCTGGCGGCTATAGCCGAGCCGAGCGTAATCCCCCTGTCAAGCATCAAGCGAACATCGCGATGTCATACGCGCGTATGCGTTACCAATTCGTTATGTATGCGGTTGTCGCCAAATCGGTGTTTTGCCCCGCATTAGAGGGTGTCCGAGCATCTACCCCTCTTGGAGGCCTCACCCATGCCGCAGCCGATTCGCCGCACCCACGCTGCGGTCCGCTCCTACTGCGACCAGCTGCGCGAGCTCATGG
>NZ_LZLL01000550.1:0-5213 GCF_001669335.1 Mycobacterium sp. 1245852.3
ACCCGGACCTTGAGGTCGTCGGCCAGGCGCCGAGGATTGGCCCGCTCGGCAAGCGAGTCGACGGTGGCCGCCAGCTGGTCCCGGGCGACGTCGATGTCCTGCTTGATGGCTTCGGGGTCCCGGTCCGCCACTGTGTCCTCCAAGTCGCCCACTATCCGGCTCATGCACCTGCCCGAACTACCCTAGATCAGCTGGCGGTAACCCCGACGCTCCGGTGAACAGAAAAGGCCCCACCTTGACCGAGACCACGCGGCTTGCACCGGGCGACAAAGCGCCCTCCTTCAGCCTGTCCGACGCCGACGGCAACAAGGTATCGCTGGCCGACTACAAAGGCCGACGCGTCGTCGTGTACTTCTACCCGGCCGCCTCGACGCCCGGATGCACCAAGCAGGCGTGCGACTTTCGCGACAGCCTGGCCGAGCTCAACGAAGCCGGCCTCGACGTCATCGGCATCTCCCCCGACAAGCCGGAGAAGCTGGCCAAGTTCCGCGACACCGAGAAGCTGACGTTCCCGCTGCTGTCCGATCCCGACCGCAAGGTCCTGAGCGCCTATGGCGCGTACGGCGAGAAGCAGATGTACGGCAAGACGGTCACCGGCGTGATTCGTTCCACCTTTGTGGTCGACGAGAAGGGCAAGATCACCGTCGCGCAGTACAACGTGAAGGCGACCGGCCACGTCGCCAAGCTCAGGCGCGACCTGTCCGTCTAGTTCGAAGATGCGATGTCGTCGAGCGCAACGGGCAATCGTTGCCTAGCAGGTGACGGATGGGCCACCCTTCATGGGGCAGTAGGGAAGGCAGCTCACCGACGTTGTTGAGACGGCGAACGCCAGCAGCACCGCAATCAAGATCCTCTTACCCCTCATGGCCTGCCTTCCTAGGAGGGCGCCTGTACGCACACGCGACCTTTCCGCTTACCGACGATCAACCGATGACGGCGGCCTCGTGGTACTCGGTGATGGGCCGCGCGATCCCCTGTTCGTCGCAAACGCGCTGCAGTTTGTGGAGCGTCTCGTCTATCCCCGGTCCGAGCCGCTTGCCGGGCGTGAAGGTGGCCGGCAGGTGCTGCATGCCCTGGATCACGCCGATCGTCGGATAGTGCACGGTGCCCTCGGGGTCGCAGCGGTAGTCGGGCATCCGGTCGAGCACCGCCGTGAGCATCGACTTGAACACCACCCGCGCGACGTTGGAGCCGATGCAGCGATGGATGCCGAGCCCGAAGCTGAAGTGCCGGTTGTTCTTTCGGCTCAGGTCTAGGCGGTTCGGATCGGGGAACACCGCGGGATCACGGTTGGCCATCGCCCAGGACAGCCACAGGCGATCACCCTCCTTGAACCGCGTGCCCGCTATTTCGAGATCGGCTGCGATCGTGCGGCCGTCGCCGGGAGCGGGCGTGAAGTATCGCAAAAATTCTTCGGTCGCCGAGTCGAGCAGCGTTTCCGATTCCTGCCTCAGCAGCTCGCGCTGCTCGGGATTTTCGCCCAGCCATTCGAGCGCGTGCGCGGTCAGCGCCGTCGTCGTGTCAAAACCGCCGCCGATGATCAGGCCCAGCATTCCGAGCAGTTCGGCGTCGGGGGCGGGTTCGCCGTCGATCTTCAGCCTCGCCAACGCGTCCACAATGCCGGGCCGCGGGTTCTCACGGATCTCGAGGAGGTGGTTGAACAGGTCCGCCCCCATCGCCATCGTCTGCTCCAAAACCCTTGGGGCGTCCGGTGAATCGGCGGGCGTGTAGACATTGGCGTGCGCCGGCTCGCAATACAGCTGCCATTTCTTCAGCGGAACGCCCATCATCGCCAGGGTCAGGACCGCGGGCACGACGTTCGCGAGATCGTCGACGAAGTCGATCCGCCCGGCTTCGATCTTCTCGTCGATGCTGGCCCGCACGATCTCGTCGACGAACGGCTTCCAGCGCTTGACGGCCGCCGGCGACAGGTAGGGGTTGAGGATGCTGCGATAGGCGGAGTGCTCGGGTTCGTCCATCTCGAGCATGCCGCCACGGACACCGGTGCCCTGCGGCAGCGTCGGAATCGTGATGCCCTTGTAGCCGGTGCCTTCGCCCGTGACGTCGTGGTCGTTGGACACGTGCGGGCAGCGCGCGAGTTCGAAGACCTCCCGGTTGCCGGCGGCCACCCAATGCCCGTCGTAGGTATCGGTCCACGCCAGCGGGCACTTGGCGTGCATCTCCTCGGTGATCGCTGTGAACCGCTCGCGGTACTCGGGGGTGTGGCGATCGAAGTGGTAACGGTTGGTCTTGCGGGCGTCTCCGGTCAGGGTGTTTTCCGTACTCACGGTGGCGTCTCCTGCGGACGAGTGGCTGCGGCTAGAAGCAGTATGCGACGAGACCGTCGTTCTCGTTCAGCATTCGGGGGGCCAGTTCGGATCGGCGCCCGGCTATCGCCTAACCCTGGAAAGTCGCGGCTTCGCCGTGACACCTCCAAAACTGGACCGCAGAGCGGATTATTGAGCGATGGACCCGGAAGAAGACCCGGAGAAGCTAGACCCTGAGGAATACATACGCGAGCTGGAGCGCGGCGCCGCACGACCGTCGGGGGGCCCTCCCCAGCCGTCCGGAGCGTCCAAAAGCGGCCGGGATGGCGGGCGCGCACTCGGTGGGACCGGGTGGCAGCGGATCGGGGGCGTCGCGGGGCTGGTCAACTCGCCGCGAGTTTGGACGGTGTTGGCGGGTGCGTGCGCGGCCGCGTTCGCGATCGCGGCTCTCGTGGGTCATTACTCCGGCACCACCGTGCACGGCAATCTCACCATGATCAATGGCGGTGCGAAGGACAAGATCGACTGCAACGACGGGAACCTCAGGCTCGAAGGTGACAACAACACCTACACCGTCACCGGCCACTGTCGCCGGCTTGACGTCTCCGGCAGCGCAAATCACGTCACGGTCGACAGCGCCGACACCATCAGTGTTTTCGGCGATGACAACGCGATGGTCTACCACTCCGGGTCACCGACAATCAACAAGACGGGGAACAACAACATCGTGGCTCAGGGCCAAGGCGCCCGATGAGAGGTGCGTCCCGCTAGCCCAGGTTGGCCAGCAGCAGCGCCTCGGCGATCGCGGCGCGTTCCAGCACGCCCAAGTGCAGGCTCTCGTTGATGCTGTGGGCCTGCGTCGCGGGGTCCTCCACGCCGGTCACCAGGATCTTGGCCCGCGGGAAGGCCTCGGCGAACTCGGCGATGAACGGGATCGACCCGCCCATGCCCATGTCGATCGGGTCGGTTCCCCATGCCTGCCGGAACGCCTGGCGGGCGGCGTCGTAGACGCTGCCGGTCGCGTCGACGGCGTAGGGCTCGCCGATGTCGCCGCGGGTGACGCTGACGTGCGCGCCCCACGGCGCGTGCCGTTGCAGGTGGGCGGTCAATGCGTCCAGGTGCGCCGCGGCGTCCCCACCCGGCGCGACGCGCATGCTGATCTTGGCCCGCGCCCGCGGGATCAGGGTGTTGGACGCCTTGTCGATGGGGGTGGTGTCGATGCCGATCACGGTGATCGCGGGCTTGGCCCACAGCCGCTGCGGCGCCGAGCCCGAGCCGATTTCGGACACGCCGTCCAGCAACCCGGAGTCGGCGCGTACCCGCTCGGGCGGGTAATCGACTGGGGCGGCGGTGCTTTCGTGCAGCCCGGCGACGGCCACGTTCCCGTCGTCGTCGTGCAGAGTAGCCAGCAGCCGCACCAGGGCGCTGAGCGCGTCGGGCACCACGCCGCCCCAGATGCCGGAGTGCAGGCCGTGGTCGAGGGTGGCCACCTCGACCACGCAGTCCACCAGGCCGCGCAGCGTGACCGTCAGCGCCGGGATTTCGGTGCTCCAGTTGTCCGAGTCGGCGATGACGATCACGTCGGCGGCCAGCGCATCGCGGTGCGCGGCCAGCAGCCGGCCCAACGACGGCGACCCGGATTCCTCTTCGCCCTCGACGAACACCGTCACGCCCACCGGCGGCTGCCCGCCGTGCGCCCGAAATGCCGCCAAATGTGTTGCGATGCCGGCCTTGTCATCGGCGCTGCCACGGCCGTAGAGCCGGCCGTCGCGCTCGGTGGGCTCGAAGGGCGGCGAGAGCCACTGGCCGCGGTCGCCTTCGGGCTGCACGTCGTGGTGTGCGTACAGCAGCACGGTCGGCGCGCCGTCCGGCGCAGGATGGTGCGCGATGACGGCCGGCGCTCCCCCTTCGCTGACGATCTGCACATCGCCGAAACCGGCCTGCGCCAATAGATCCGCGACGGCCTGCGCGCTGCGATGCACCTCGTCGCGGCGGCCGGGGTCGGCCCACACCGATTCGATGCGCACCAAGTCTTCCAGATCGCGCCGCACCGACGGCAGCACCGAGCGGACGCGCTCAACCAGATCGCTCATGGGATCGAGGCTAGTCGGACGTCGTCTCCAGGATCGCCACCGCGGCGGCGGTATCCCCTTCGTGCGTCAGCGAGACGTGAATCGTCACGTCGGCCAGGTGTTTGGCGATGTCGCCGCTCAGCCGAACCCGCGGGCGGCCCCACATGTCGGTGACCACCTCGATATCGCGGTGGATGTCCTCCGGAAGCACCGGGCGCTGGGCGAACCGCGATCCCGACCACGCCTTGATCACCGCCTCCTTCGCCGCCCAACGGGCCGCCAGGTGACGCGCCGCCGACGAACTCTTGTCCGAGGCGTCGCGGCGCTCACCCGGGGTGAACGTCTCGGAGAAAACGGTTCCCGGCTGGTCGACCTGCTCGGCGAAATCAGGGATGGAGACGAGATCGATCCCCACACCGACAATTCCCATGGGTCGCCAGGCTAACGGACCGACGTCATCCGGCAGAGACCCGGTAGGCGTCGCCGTCACCCAGGCGCGAATCCGGGTTCAGCAGCATCGCGGCCTCCTGACGCTTTTCCGACTCGTCATGGTCGAAGCGACGGTTCGGCGGCCGCTCGTACATCGGCGCGCCACCGGCGATCGCCGACGCCAGCCGCCGCTGACCGGCCAGCAGGCGGGCATCCGCGCGCCGCTGGTAGTCCGCACGCTGCTGCGGGTCGAGCGCGGCGACGAACGCCTGCGGATGCACGAGCGCAACCAAGCCCGAAACATGGCCGAACCCAAGGCTGGTCAGCAGCCCCGCCTTGAGCGGGAACTTCTCGCCCAGCCGCAGGGTCTCGCGCACCCACACGAAGTGGGCCGAGCCGGCCAGTTCGTCGTCGACGCAGTCCAGGCTGCGGTTCGGTGGGATCA